>NZ_JBFODN010000057.1:0-2660 GCF_040908345.1 Aeromonas sp. R3-1 | reverse complement strand
ACCCATTTCATCCCGCCCCTTGCGAAAGTCCGCCGTTTTTCATCCCTGCTGAAATCTGCTCAAAAAAAGATCTATCAACTTCTGTGTGATTGATTTATACATACGTATAAATCAGATCGAAAGCTGCGCAACAGGAACCAGAGAGATGAATCCAACCCGGCAGAAACTGCTCGATACCGGCCTCGCCATCGCCACCGAGAAGGGGCTGCGCGGCCTGACGGTGCGCGAGCTGGCGGCGGCGGCCGAGGTGAACCTTGGCTCTTTCGTCTACCACTTCGGCAACCGCGACGCCTTTATCGATGAGCTGGTAGAGCTCTGGTACGCCCCCCTCTATGACGAGCTCAAATCGGTGGCAGCCAAAGGTTCCTACCCCTCTGCCATCGCCATGTTCGAGGCCACCATGGAGGCGCTGATCGGGCTGGTGGCGCGCCAGCGCGGCTTTATCAACCACCTGTTTGGCGATGCGCTGGCAGGCGAAGGGGCGGCCCAGCGTTTTCTGCTCAGCCTGCCGCGCCGCCACCCCCTGCTGTTGATCGAACAGGTACGGATGGCACAGGCGGAAGGGTCGCTGGTCGCGGGTCACCCGCTCCAGCTGATGATCTTCATCATGGGGTCGGTCGGCCTGCCGCTGGTCATCGCCGGCAGTGGTCGTCAGCTCGGCTGGCTGCCCGAGAAGGCCGCCCCCTTTCTCAGCCAGATAGACAACCCCGAGGCCGCCAGACAGCGGCTGGTATGGGCCCTGCGCGGCCTGCGCCCCACCGACATGAAGAAAGGAGAAGCGGTATGAAACAATGCATCGCGATGGTAGCTCTGCTGCTGGCCGTTCTCAGTGGTGACCTCTGGTTGCAGAGCCATCCTCAAGGAGAAGTGGTATGAAGCAACGCATTGCAATCGTGGCCCTGCTGCTAACCGTTATCGGCGGCTACCTCTGGTGGCAGGGGCGCCCGGCCGACGGCTCCATCCTCTACGGCAACGTCGATATTCGCGACGTCAATCTGGCCTTTCGGGTCGGCGGACGCGTCGATCAGGTGCTGGTCGATGAGGGGGATAGGGTAAAAGCCGGTCAACTGCTGGCCCGCCTCGATCCGGCTCCCCTCACCCACAGCCGCGACAGCGCCCGCGCCAATCTGGCCGCGCTCACTGCCGCCAACGCCTTGATCCACAAAGGCTATCGCAGCGAAGAGACCGACCGCGCCCGGGCCGCACTGGCCGCCGCCGAAGCCGCAGCGCTGGAAGCTGACCAGCAGTGGCGCCGCCAGAGCGCATTGGCCGCCACCGGCTCCATCTCACGCGGTCAGCTCGATACCGCCCGCTCCCAGCGAGATCAGACCCAGGCACAGGTACGCTCAGCCCGCGAACAGCTCGCCCAGCTCGAAACCGGCTACCGCCCGGAAGAGATAGCCCAGTCCGATGCCCAGCTGGAAGGAGCCAAAGCGGCGCTCGCCAGTGCCGAACTGGCGCTGGCGGATGCCAACCTGACCGCCCCCAGCGACGGCATCATCATCAGCCGCGCTGTCGAGAACGGCAGCATGGTGCAGAGCGGAGCGACCGCCTTCAACCTCTCCCTGACCGCGCCAGTCTGGGTGCGCGCCTATGTGGAGGAGCCCTGGCTCGGCCACTTCCCGAGCGGCGCCAGGGTGACCCTCACCACCGACTCGCGGCCGGATCAGCCCTATCACGGGGTAGTGGGCTTTGTCTCGCCGACCGCCGAGTTCACCCCGAAATCGGTGGAGACGCCAGACCTGCGCACTCACCTCGTCTACCGGCTGCGCATCGTGGTGCAGGACCCCGACCCGGCCCTGCGCCAAGGGATGCCGGTCACCGTCAGGCTGGCGCCATGAGCTGCGCCATCTCCCTTGAGGGGCTCACCAAACGCTTTGGTGAGCGGGTCGCCCTCAACGCCATCTCGGCCACCATTCCGGCTGGCGGCATCACCGGGCTGGTCGGCCCCGACGGCGCGGGCAAGAGCACTTTGCTGCGCCTGCTGGCCGGTCTGCTGATCCCCGAAGCGGGTACCATCCGGGTGCTGGGGCTGGATCCGGTGAGCGAGGGGGACCTGTTGCGTCAGCGCCTCGGCTACATGCCCCAGCAGTTCGGCCTCTACGAGGATCTCAGCGTGCTGGAGAACCTCACCCTCTATGCTGACTTGCGCGGCGTACTGGAGCCCGAACGCACGCCCACCTTCGCGCGGCTGCTCGCCTTCACCGATCTTGCCCGCTTCACCGCGCGGCCTGCGGGCAAGCTCTCTGGCGGGATGAAACAAAAACTCGGGCTGGCCTGCGCCCTGCTCGGCACCCCGGATGTGCTGCTGCTCGACGAACCGGGGGTCGGAGTCGATCCCATCTCCCGCCGCGCCCTCTGGCAGATGGTGCGCGAGCTGGCAAAAGGGGGGATGACGGTGCTCTGGAGTACCGCCTATCTCGATGAGGCGGAACTGTGCGACCACGTGCTGCTGATGGCAGATGGCGAGGTGCGTACCAGCGGCACGCCAGCCGATCTGATGGGGGCCGTGGCCAGCCGCTGCTGGCTGCTGGAGGCAGGGCAACTGGATGGCCGCGAGCGGCGCGCCCTGCTGCGCCGGGCGCTGGCTCACCCGGCAGTGATGGATGGCGCTGTGGCGGGGGAGCGGGTTCGCCTGCTGCTGCACACGGGCATGACGC
>NZ_JBFODN010000056.1:0-21077 GCF_040908345.1 Aeromonas sp. R3-1 | reverse complement strand
GCCCAGCAGATGGAGAACACCCTATGAACCCGAGACGCAAAAAACGCCTCACCATCATTCTGGCCATTACCCTGGGTCTGGCGACCGTCAGCGGGCTGGTGCTCTACGCACTCAGTCAGAATATCGACCTCTTCTACACCCCGAGCGAGCTGGTGGAGGGGAAGGGGCCGGACAAGATCAAGCCGGAAGAGGGGCAGCGCCTGCGCATCGGTGGATTGGTCGTGCCGGGATCGGTACAGCGGGATCCCCAGAGCCTCAAGGTTGCCTTCAAGCTGGTGGATAACGGCGGTCATCTGGTGAAGGTCGAGTTTGACGGCATCCTGCCGGATCTGTTCCGTGAAGGGCAGGGGATTGTTGCCCAGGGCACCCTCAAGGATGCCACGACCGTAGAGGCGTTCGAGGTGCTGGCCAAGCACGATGAGAACTACATGCCGCCGGAAGTGGCCGATGCCACCAACGGCATGCACTTCAAGCCGGAGTATACCGAGGCGCAGTTGAAGGGAGCCAAGCAGTGATCCCTCTGGTGTTTGCCTTTTCCGCTTTGCCTGCCGTGCGTGGTGCGGCTGTTATCACCGTTCAATTGAAAGGAATGCCTTCATGATCCCGGAATTAGGTCAGTTTGCGCTGATCCTGGCCTTTGCCACCGCTCTGCTGCTGGGGAGCTATCCGCTGCTGGGCGCTAGTTGGGGGCGTCTTGGCATGATGTCGGCGGCCCGCCCGCTCGCCTATGCCCAGTTCTTGCTGCTGCTGCTGTCGTTTCTCTGCCTGACCTGGGCCTTTATCGATAACGACTTCACCGTGCAGTATGTGGCCACTAACTCCAATAGCCTGCTGCCGCTCGCCTATCGCATCTCGGCGGTGTGGGGCGCCCACGAAGGTTCCCTGCTGCTGTGGGTTCTGACCTTAGGGGGCTGGACTGCGGCGGTGGCCATGTTCAGTCGCCGTCTGCCGCTCGATGCTGTCGCGCGGGTACTCGGCGTGCTGGGGCTGATCTCGGTCGGCTTCTCTGCTTTCGTGCTGTTCACCTCCGATCCCTTCACCCGCACCTTGCCCTATTTCCCGGTAGATGGTCGTGACCTCAATCCGCTGCTGCAGGATCCGGGTCTTATCTTCCATCCGCCGATGCTCTACATGGGTTATGTGGGCTTCTCGGTGGCGTTTGCCTTTGCCATTGCTTCACTGATGACCGGTCGTCTCGATGCGACCTGGGCCCGCTGGTCGCGCCCCTGGACCATGGCGGCCTGGGTATTCCTGACCCTTGGCATAGTGCTCGGCTCCTGGTGGGCCTACTATGAGCTCGGTTGGGGCGGCTGGTGGTTCTGGGATCCGGTAGAAAACGCCTCGTTTATGCCTTGGCTCGCGGGTACCGCTCTGCTGCACTCGCTGGCGGTGAGCGAGAAGCGCGCGACCTTCAAGGCGTGGACCGTGCTGCTGGCCCTCTCTGCCTTCTCGCTGAGCCTGCTGGGTACCTTCCTGGTACGCTCCGGCGTGTTGGTGTCGGTGCATGCGTTTGCCTCCGATCCGACCCGCGGCCTGTTTATTCTCGGCTTCCTGCTGGCGGTGATCGGTTCATCCTTGCTGCTGTTTGCCTTTAAAGGCTCGCAGGTGAAGAGCCACGGCAAACACGAGCTGTGGAGCCGCGAGACCCTGCTGCTTTGCAACAACATCATGCTGGTGGCGGGTCTGCTGACCGTGCTGCTCGGTACCTTGCTGCCGCTGGTGCACAAGGAGCTGGGGCTGGGGAGCATCTCTATCGGTACTCCCTTCTTCAACCACATCTACAGCTGGCTGATCATCCCGTTTGCCCTGCTGCTGGGGGTTGGCCCGCTGTTTCGCTGGCGTCGTCAGGAGCTGGGGGAACTCAAAAGCAAGGTGGTTGTGGCACTGGTGCTGAGTCTGGCCGCAGCCTTGCTGTTGCCGCTGCTCTTTGCCGAAACCTTCAAGCCGTGGGCGGCGGTAGGGATTGGTCTGGGCGCCTGGATCATCGTCACCAGCGTGCAGGAGACCTGGGCGCGAGCGACCCACAAGCACAGCTTTGCAGTCGGTGTGCGCAAGCTTGGCAATAGCCACTGGGCCATGATCCTCGGCCATGTGGGGCTGGCAGTCAGCATCATAGGTATCGCCTGCACCCAGAACTACAGCATCGAAAAGGATCTGCGAATGCAGGCGGGTGATCGAGTGCACTTTGCCGATTACGAGTTCGTCTTTGCCGGGATCAAAGAGAAGAACGGCCCCAACTACGATGGCTTCAAGGGCGTGCTGGAAGTGCACAAGAATGGCAAGCAGGTCGCCCTGCTCAAGCCCGAGAAGCGGATGTACAAGGTGAGCCGGATGCCGATGACCGAAGCGGCCATCGATGCCGGTATCACCCGCGATCTCTATGCGGCGCTGGGGGAACAGCTCGACAACGGTGCTTGGGCGGTGCGGATCTACTACAAGCCGTTCGTGCGCTGGATCTGGTTCGGCGGCGTCTTTATGGCCATTGGTGGCGTGCTGGCGATGCTCGACAAGCGTTACCGTTTCGGCCGTCGTGAGGAGGAGGCCAAGGCATGAACAAAAAGACCTGGTTGTTTTTAATCCCCTTTATCGTCTTTTTGCTGGGGGCGGTGTTCCTGTTCAAAGGGCTCTACTCCGATCCCACCAAGCTTGAGTCCGTGATGGTGGGCAAAGAGGTGCCGGTGTTCACCCTGCAGGACATTTACGATCTGAACAAGCAGCACGATCGCAGTATCCTGACCGGTCGCCCCATGCTGCTCAACGTCTGGGCCACCTGGTGCCCGACCTGCTATGGCGAGCACACCTACCTCAAACAGCTGGCGGGGCAGGGTATTCCCATCATCGGCATGAACTACAAGGATGAGCGCGACAAGGCGATCAAATGGCTGGCGGAGCTGGGCAACCCCTATCAGGTCAACCTCTATGATCCGGACGGCATGCTGGGACTGGATCTCGGGGTATATGGCGCGCCGGAGACCTTCTTTATCGACAGCAAGGGGATCATCCGGTATCGCCACGTGGGGGATATCAACCCCGAGAACTGGGCGTCGACCCTCAAACTCATCTTTGATGCCATGAAGTGAGGGGAGTCTTGATGAGAGTATTTATTGCTTCCCTGCTGCTGTTGCTGGGATGGGTGGTGCAAGCGCCGGCCATGGCCGCTATCGATGTCTACACCTTCGACAACGACAATCAGGAGCAGGTCTTTCGCGAACTGACCAAGGAGCTGCGTTGCCCCAAGTGCCAGAACCAGGATATCGCCGACTCCAATGCTGGGCTGGCCAAGGACTTGCGCGACAAGACCTACCAGATGGTACGCGAGGGCAAGGATAAAGAGGAGATAGTGGATTACATGGTGGCCCGCTACGGCAACTTTATCCTCTATAACCCGCCCCTGATGGCCTCCACCCTGATCCTCTGGCTCGGTCCGCTGCTGGTGATCCTGATCGGTGGCGCCGTGGTCGTGATGCGCAGTCGCCGGTCCCCTGCGGTGAAAAAACAACTGGATAACGCCTTGAGCGAGGAGGAGCAGCGCCGACTGGCCGAGCTGCTCAAAGAGGAAGAGAAACAATGACCGCTTTTTGGATAGTGATTGCGGGCTTGCTGGTGCTGGTGAGTCTGGCGCTCGTCGTGCCGCTGTGGCGTGGTGAAGGCAAACAGAGCATCAGTCGCTCGGCGCTCAACAAACAGCTCTATCGCCAGCGGCTGCTGGAGATTGGTGAAGAGCGCGAGCAGGGTGTCCTGGCTGAGGAGTCCGACTCGCTGGTCGAGCTGCAACGAAGTCTCTTGGATGATATCCCTGATGTGGAGCAGACTGCCCGCAGTGGCAAGAGTCTGATCTGGATCCCGGGTGTGCTGGTGCTGTTGGTGGTGAGTCTGGGGCTCTACTACAAGTTGGGCTCCTGGCAAGAGGTGAGTCGCTGGCAAGATGCCAGCAGCCGTCTTGGCGAGCTGAGCAACCGCATTCTGGTGGAACGCGATGCCCAGGTGACCGAGCAGGATCTGCTGGATTTCACGCTGGCACTGCGTACCCGCCTCAAGGATGAACCGAATGACTACCGCGGCTGGCTGCTGCTGGGACGCTTGGCGCTGGATGGCAATGATCCCGAGATGGCCAGCGAGGCGCTGGAGCGGGCCTACACGCTGGCCCCCCAGAAATCGCTGGTGGCGGTGCCCTATGCGCAGGCGCTGATGATGACGGGGGATGAGGCGCAAGCGGATGCCCTGTTGCAGGCTGCTATCGCGCAGGATCCGGACAATATTGAAGCGCGTTCCGTCTATGCCTTTATGGCGCTGCAAAAAGAGGACTTCCAGACCGCGCTGGCTCGCTGGCAGGCGATGTTGCCACTGATGGAGAAAGGCACTCCCCGTTACGTGATGGTCGAGCGCTCCATGGAGTATGCCCGCGCGCAGCTCAAGCAGCGCGGCATCGAGGTGACGAATTCAGGCGCAGCCAAAGAGGGCGCAGTTGAGGGACAACCGCTGGCGGTGAAGGAGGGGGAGTTCCCCATCCACGTCACGTTGGCGGCGGGCATTCAGATGCCGGAAGATGCCCATCTCTTCGTCTTTGCCGTGGTGCCCAACGGGCCGCCCATGCCTATCGCCGTGAAGCGTATCGCAGGGCCAACCTTGCCTGTAACCCTGTCACTCGGGGATGGCGATGCCATGATGGAAGGCAGCAAACTGGCGGCCTATCCGGAACTGCAGTTCAAGGCACGTCTCTCGCGCGGTGGCAATGTGATGAACAAGGAAGGAGCCTTCGAAGGAGTATCCGTGCCGGTCAAGACGGCCGAGATCCCTGCTGCTCCGATTGACATCCGCATCGATCACGCCCTCTAATATGCCTTTGGATAACCCGGCCCCTGGATAGGGGCCGGGTTATCTATACTTCTGATAAATCAAAATAAAACGTCAGGACAATCATATGTATCTTCGTTCAGGGGCCATACTGGCAGCCCTCTTGCTGGCTGGCTGTGCCGGTGGCCCACCCAAGCCTGGCCCAGAGAGTCTGGATCTCAATCCCGGCATGAATAATCCGGGGGCCACCAGTACGGCGGCCGATCCGCGCGATCCCTTCCAGGGGGCCAACCGGGCCATGTGGGCGGTCAACTATGATGTGCTGGAGCCCTATGTGGCACGTCCTGTGGTACATGCCTATGCCCGCTACATTCCGGTCGGGGTGAAGGATGGCATTGCCAACTTTGTTGCCAACTTTGATGAGCCAAGCAGCATGGTGAACCATCTGATCACCGGCGATTTGAAGGGGGCGGGCACCAACCTGGGGCGCTTTACCCTCAACACCACGGTCGGTCTGTTGGGTATCTTCGATGTGGCCAAACATGCCGGCCTCGAGCGTAGCAAGCTGGAGATGGACACAGTGCTGGGCAGGGCCGATATCGGTAATGGTGCCTACATCATGGTGCCTGTCTACGGCCCGACTACCACCCGGGAGCTGGTTGGTGATGCGATTGACAGCTTCTACTTCCCCTATGCCCTGTTAACCTTCCCGATGAAGGTTGCACACTGGGCTCTGGATGGCTTGGGCACACGTGCCAAGCTGATCGATCAGGAGCGGATTATCGACAACTCCCTCGATCCTTATGCGCTGACCAAGGACTTCTACCTGCAATATAACCAGGGCAAGGTGACGGGCAAGCAGACCGAGCTGAAAGCGTCTCAGCAAGAGCAGGCTGACGATGCCAATCTGGATGAATACATGGACGAGCTGGACCAGTAAGCGGGTCATCTCGATATGTAAAAGGCGCCTGCGGGCGCCTTATTCATTTTCGCAGCCATATCGAGATAAAAAAACGCCCCGCAGTGCGGGGCGTTTTGGCAAGCGAGGCTGTTTAGGCAGCCAGATTCTTGGCCACGAATTCCCAGTTAACCAGAGCCCAGAAGGTTTCCATGTACTTCGGACGCAGGTTACGGAAGTCGATGTAGTAGGCGTGCTCCCACAGGTCAACGGTCAGCAGCGGGGTGGTACCGGCTTCAGTCAGCGGGCAGCCAGCGTTGGAGGTGTTGACGATAGCCAGAGAGCCGTCAGCTTTCTTCACCAGCCAAGTCCAGCTGGAACCGAAGTTGCCGATGGCTGATTTGGTGAAGGCATCTTTGAACTCGGCGAAGGAGCCGAATGCCTTGTTGATGGCATCAGCCAGGGCGCCAGTCGGCTCGCCACCACCATTCGGGGAGAGGCAGTGCCAGT
Organism: Aeromonas sp. R3-1; assembly: GCF_040908345.1. NCBI lineage: Bacteria > Pseudomonadati > Pseudomonadota > Gammaproteobacteria > Aeromonadales > Aeromonadaceae > Aeromonas > Aeromonas sp. R3-1. The sequence goes on along the minus strand of NZ_JBFODN010000056.1, from coordinate 14,875 downwards.
AGAAGGTGTGGTTCCAGATCTGGGCGGCGTTGTTGAAGATGCCGCCGTTGGAGGTCTTGATGATCTCTTCCAGAGACTTGCCTTCAAACTCGGTACCCGGCACCAGATTGTTCAGGTTGACCACGTAGGTGTTGTGGTGCTTGCCGTGGTGATATTCCAGAGTTTCCTGGGAGATGTGCGGTTCCAGAGCGTTGATTGCATAGGGCAGAGCGGGAAGTTCGAATGCCATTTTCTACTCTCCATTGGCTGGACCGTGCGAAGGCGACGGTTGCAAGACATTGCGTACTCTTTTCTACATGTGAAAAGAGTTGTTTTTAAAATGATGGGGCTGAGTAGCCCAAAGCCAAGGGATTGTAGCAGTATCAAAGATGGCCTAACAACTCTTGATTGGCGCCATGATCGCGATCAATCCTGTGTGGGTTCTTTGCGCAATTAGAGCCGGGTCACCCCTTTGTCAGTTTGTGCTCGGGCAAGATTGCAGTAGAATGGCCGCCGAAATCGCTCTAGTGAGGCACCTATGGAAACTATTGAAAAGATTAAGCAGCAGCTGGCTGACAACCCCATCATCATCTACATGAAGGGCTCCCCCAAGCTACCCAGCTGTGGCTTCTCTGCCCAGGCCTCCCAGGCTCTGATGTCCTGCGGCGAGCCGTTTGCCTACGTTGATATCCTGCAGAATCCGGATATCCGCGCCGAATTGCCAAAATTCGCCAACTGGCCGACCTTCCCCCAACTGTGGGTTGAAGGTGAGCTGATCGGTGGCTGTGACATCATGATCGAGATGTTCCAGGCTGGCGAGTTGCAGGCTCTGATCAAAGAGACTGCTGCCAAGTACAAGAAAGATGATGCTGCAGCCGAGTAATCGGTTCTGTGTTGTCGAGAGGGAGCCTTATAGGCTCCCTTTTTTATTGTCCCAGTTCTGGCAGGCAAGCAACTGATTGTCGGTTGCAAAAAGCAACGCAATTGCCCTGAAAAATCTAATCTTTACAGCTTTGTTTTGGAGTTGTTAACTATATTCTTTGCCAATATATGATTACTTTTTTTAATCCATTTGGATTCAAGTGTTGCTGTCATCACATTTTTTGATAATTTCACCGTAACGCAGTCTCTTTGTAGATTTTTTTGTGTTTATGCTCACATTAATTGCAAGTGATAGAACCTAGTATCGCTTCGCCCTGTGAAATAAAACCCTACAAATTAATAAATAAAAAGAGATTTGCGATGAAGATGTATAGCAATCTGCCCATTGGTCTTCATGATATTACTGAAGCCAAAAAAAGACTGAACAATCATATATACAAGACCGCGCAACTACCCTCTAACTACATCAGCGAACGTTGCCATGGCGAGGTTTACCTCAAGCTTGAAAACATGCAACGTACAGGCTCTTTTAAAATTCGTGGTGCCTTCAACAAACTCAGTTCATTAAGTCTGGAAGACCGACAAAAAGGTGTTGTCGCCTGCTCGGCGGGCAATCATGCCCAAGGTGTATCACTCTCCAGTGCTATGCTGGGAATTGATGCCAAGGTGGTCATGCCTTGCTGTGCCCCCAAATCAAAAATTGCTGCAACCAGTGACTATTCAGCCAAAGTGATCCTCCATGGAAATAGCTTCAATGACACCATTGCCAAAGTCAGCGAAATCGTGGAGATGGAAGGCCGCGTATTTATCCCCCCTTTCGACGATGCAAAAGTGATTGCCGGCCAGGGCACCATTGGCCTGGAAATTATCGAAGATTTGTATGATGTCGATAACATCATAGTGCCGATCGGTGGCGGTGGTTTGATTGCCGGTGTTGCCATGGCTATCAAATCTATTAATCCGACCATCAAGGTGATTGGTGTGCAATCCGAGAATGTGCACGGTATGGCGGCCTCTTTCTATGCCGGTACCATGACCAATCACAGAACCAGCAGCACGCTGGCCGATGGCTGTGATGTGGCAAGACCCGGTTCACTGACCTTCGAAATCGTCAAACAATTGGTGGATGATATTGTACTGGTCACCGAGGATGATATTCGTCATAGCATGGTTGACCTTATTCAGCGCAACAAGGTGATTACCGAAGGGGCGGGAGCTCTGGCCTCGGCAGCGCTGCTCAGTGGCAAGCTGAAACATTATGTCGAAGGTAAAAAGACCGTCAGCATTATTTCGGGTGGCAATATTGATCTGACCCGGATCGCCGAAATTATCGAACAGAACAATATTCGTCAATTTAGCCTGTAAGGAATGCAGTCATGATATTAGACAGTGTTGTCACCGGCAGTAAAGAGAATACGCGTGCATGGCGTAAATCGGATACCACATGGGGATTAGGTCTGTTCGGTACTGCTATCGGGGCGGGGGTCTTGTTCTTTCCAATCCGGGCTGGATATGGTGGCCTGATCCCAATATTAATCATGTTGGTGCTGGCTTACCCCATTGCATTTTATTGCCACAGGGCGTTGGCCAGATTATGTCTTTCCGGCAGTAATCCTTCAGCCAATATCACCGAAACCGTCGAAGAGCATTTTGGCAAAATGGGTGGAGTGGTAATTACCTTCCTCTATTTCTTTGCCATCTGCCCACTGCTGTGGATATATGGTGTGACGATCACCAATACCTTTATGGCATTTTGGGAGCATCAACTACAGTTGGTTCCGCTTAATCGAGGTGTGGTTGCACTGGCATTGTTGATGTTGATGGCATTCGTGATCTACTTCGGTAAAGATCTGATGGTCAAGGTGATGAGCTATCTGGTCTTTCCCTTTATTGCCAGTCTGATCGTTATCTCTCTCTCCCTCGTCCCGTACTGGAACAGTGCCGTCTTTGATCAGGTCAATCTGAGCGAGATATCGATGTTTGGTCACGATGGTATTCTGGTTACCGTCTGGCTGGGGATCTCCATCATGGTCTTCTCCTTCAACTTCTCACCGATTGTCTCTTCTTTCATTGTCTCCAAACGGGAAGAGTATGAGCAGGAGTTCGGGCGTGATTTTACCGAGAAGCGCTGCTCGAAGATTATCTCCGGTGCCAGCATGCTGATGGTGGCCGTGGTGATGTTCTTTGCCTTCAGCTGCCTCTTTACCCTGTCACCGCAAAATATGGCGGAAGCCAAAGCCCAGAACATTCCGGTGCTCTCCTATCTGGCCAACCACTTCTCCTCAATGGCGGGCAGCAAGTCTGCGTTTGCCACCACCCTGGAGTATGCGGCGTCCATTATCGCGCTTGTTGCTATCTTCAAATCCTTCTTCGGTCACTATCTGGGGACGCTGGAAGGGTTGAACGGCCTTATCCTCCGCTTTGGCTATCAGGGCGACAAGAGCAAGGTTTCCAGTAAAAAACTCAACATGGTCAGTATGTTGTTCATCATGGGCTCCACCTGGCTGGTCGCTTATGTGAACCCCAACATCCTCGACCTGATTGAGGCAATGGGGGCGCCAATCATCGCCTCCCTGCTCTGTCTGCTGCCGATGTATGCGGTGAGCAAGACACCGGCACTTGCAAAATATAAAGGTCAGGCCAGCAACCTGTTTGTCACCATCATAGGTGTGCTGACCATCCTGAATATAGTTTCCAAGCTGTTCTGAAAACCTTTTCTGCAAGTCATCAACCATTCAGGCCCCCCTGGCGGGGTCTGGATGGCGCAGTCAGAAGTGCGTAATAACCTGTTCTTGGTTGGCCCAATTATGTGGGCCCAGGGCAAGGCTATCCGTGATTTGGCCACCACACTCAGTGGTAAATATGTTCTGACTGCAGTGACTCGACATCATAAATATCGAGGCGATGTAATGAAGTTTGATTCGTTGGTTCTGGTTATCAATTGCGGCTCTTCGTCGGTCAAATTCTCGGTACTGGACAGTAAAACCTGTGAGGTGGTGATATCCGGTATGGCGGATGGTATTGATACAGCCCATCCCCAATTGCAAGTGGGTAAAGAGCCCGCAATGTCATTACCTGAAAATAACCACACCTGTGCATTAGCTGCCATCGCGGCGGAATTGAAAAAACGGGATCTGCTGGATGCCATTGCACTGGTTGGTCATCGAATTGCTCATGGTGGTAGTGAATTTAGTGAAGCCGTGATCATTGATGAACATGTATTGGCCAAAATCAAGCAGGTGTCACCCTTGGCTCCCCTGCACAATCACGCCAATTTAAGCGGCGTGATGGCCGCCCGCCAGCTATTTCCCAACCAGCCCCAAATTGCGGTATTTGATACCGGCTTTCACCAGACCCTCAAGCCGGAAGCTTATATATATGGGCTGCCTTACCAATATTTGCAGGATTACGGCGTGCGCCGCTATGGCTTCCATGGCACCTCCCATCGCTATGTTGCCGAGCTGGCTTGCGTATTTATGGGGCTGGATGAGCAGCATGCCGGTCTGGTCATCGCCCATCTGGGCAATGGCGCCTCTATTTGCGCTGTACAGGATGGCAAGAGCGTCGATACCTCGATGGGGATGACGCCGCTGGAGGGGTTGATCATGGGCAGCCGAAGCGGCGATATCGATTTTGGCGCGCTGGCCTATATCGCCAGCAAGACCGGGCAATCCATCGAGGATATCGAGCGGGTATTGAACAAGCAGTCCGGCCTGCTGGGTATTTCGGGGCTCTCCTCCGATATGCGGGTATTGGAAGCTGCCTACCACGAAGGACATCCCGGGGCAAAATTGGCTATTCACGCTTTTGTCCATCGAATTGCCCGCCATATCGGTGGTCATGCCACCTCATTGCGCCGGCTGGATGCCGTTATTTTCACCGGCGGGATCGGCGAGAACTCGGCCTTTATCAGAAAGCTGGTATGCGAACGGCTTCAGGTATTTGGCGTAGCGATCAGCGAGCCGTTTAACCAGCGTCCCAATAGCGAGGGTTGTCGGGTTATTTCGGCGGCAGAGTCCATGGTGCTGGCGGCGGTTATTCCCACCAATGAAGAGAAAATGATCGCGCTGGATGCCATTCGTCTGGGGCAGCAGGTTCGTCAGGCCGAGTGCGTCTGACATCTTCCACTGTAGTGTCATGAGTAGTGAATGAGGTTTATTTGATGAAAGTTGATATGCAATTGGATCAGGATAAATTCCGTCAGGCATGGCAAGGTTTTGCCGGTGAAAACTGGAAGCACGAGATCAACGTCCGTGATTTTATCCAGCAGAACTACACCCCCTATGAAGGTGACGAACAGTTTTTAGCGGATGCCACAGAAGCGACCACCACTTTGTGGAACAAGGTGATGGAGGGGATCCGTATCGAGAACGCCACCCACGCACCGGTCGATTTTGATACCAATATTGCCACGACCATTACTGCCCACGGGCCGGGTTATATCGAGCAGGGGCTGGAAAAGATTGTTGGCCTGCAAACCGACAAGCCCCTTAAAAGAGCGCTGCATCCGTTTGGCGGCGTAAATATGATCCGCAGTTCTTTTGAAGCGTATGGCCGGGAGATGGATCCCGAATTTGAATATACCTTCAGCGAATTGCGCAAAACCCATAATCAGGGGGTGTTCGACGTCTACTCTCCCGAGATGTTGCGCTGCCGAAAATCAGGGATTTTGACCGGTTTGCCGGATGGTTACGGCCGTGGTCGCATTATCGGAGATTATCGTCGGGTCGCGCTTTATGGCATAGATTATTTAATCCGTGAGCGGGAGCTGCAGTTTGCAAATCTGCAACCGGCGCTCGAGCGGGGAGAGCAGCTGGAGCAGGTGATCCGCCAGCGCGAGGAGCTGGCCGAGCACAAGCGGGCACTGGTGCAGATCAAGCAGATGGCGGCCAGCTACGGCTTTGACATCTCAGGGCCAGCACGCACGGCGCAGCAGGCAGTCCAGTGGCTCTACTTTGCCTATCTGGCGGCGGTGAAGTCACAAAATGGCGGGGCCATGTCCCTCGGTCGTACCGCCACCTTCCTCGACATCTATATCGAGCGGGATCTGAAGGCGGGGCTTATCAGCGAGCAGGATGCCCAGGAGCTGGTCGATCACTTCATCATGAAGATCCGCATAGTGCGCTTCCTGCGCACCCCCGAGTTTGACTCCCTCTTCTCCGGCGATCCCATCTGGGCCACCGAGGTAATTGGTGGCATGGGGCTGGATGGTCGTACTCTGGTGACCAAGAACTCCTTCCGTTACCTCCACACCCTCAAGACTATGGGGCCAGCGCCCGAACCCAACCTCACCATCCTTTGGGCGGAAGGGCTGCCGCGGGCCTTCAAGACCTATGCTGCCCGCGTCTCCATCGATACCTCATCCCTGCAGTATGAGAACGATGATCTGATGCGCACCGACTTCGAGAGCGATGACTACGCCATCGCCTGCTGCGTGAGCCCTATGGTGATCGGCAAGCAGATGCAGTTCTTCGGGGCTCGCGCCAACCTGGCCAAAACCCTGCTCTATTGCATCAACGGTGGGGTGGACGAGAAGCTGAAGATCCAGGTCGGCCCGAAAGTGGCGCCCATCATGGACGAAGTGCTGGATTACGAGACCGTCATGGCCAGCCTCGACAGCTTTATGGATTGGCTGGCGGTGCAGTACATCAGCGCGCTCAACCTTATCCACTACATGCACGACAAGTACAGCTACGAGGCCTCGCTGATGGCGCTGCACGACCGCGACGTCTATCGCACCATGGCCTGCGGTATCGCCGGTCTATCGGTAGCGGTCGATTCGCTGGCAGCCATCAAGTACGCTCGGGTCAAGCCGGTGCGCGATGCCGACGGGTTGGCGGTCGATTTCGTTATTGAGGGGGAGTATCCCCAGTACGGCAACAACGACGAGCGGGCTGACTCCATCGCCTGCGATCTGGTCGAGCGCTTCATGAAGAAGATCCAGGCGCTGCCGACCTACCGCAATGCGGTGCCGACCCAGTCGATCCTGACCATCACCTCCAACGTGGTCTATGGCCAGAAGACCGGCAACACCCCGGATGGCCGCCGCGCCGGTGCGCCGTTTGCGCCGGGAGCCAACCCGATGCACGGTCGGGATCGCAAGGGGGCGGTCGCTTCGCTGGCCTCGGTGGCCAAGCTGCCGTTCAAATATGCCAAGGACGGGATCTCCTACACCTTCTCCATCGTGCCGGGGGCGCTCGGCAAGGAGCCGGCCAATCGCGAGAGCAATCTGGTGGGGCTGATGGATGGCTACTTCCATCATGAGCGGGATGTGGAAGGGGGTCAGCACCTCAACGTCAACGTGATGAATCGCGAGATGCTGCTGGATGCCATCGACAATCCGGACAAGTACCCCAGCCTGACCATCCGGGTCTCCGGTTATGCGGTGCGCTTCAACGCCTTGACCCGCGAGCAGCAGCAGGACGTCATCTCCAGAACCTTCACCAACATGATGTAACTCTCATGCCCGGAGTGAGCAGGTTTGTTCCGGGCCTACTTTTTGTTTGTCAGCACGAGGAAGTACCAGATGCGACAGGTTATCACTACCAAGGCGGCGCCGAGCGCCATCGGCCCCTATGTGCAGGCCACCCGGATTGGCAACATCCTATACACCTCCGGTCAGATCCCGCTGGACCCGGTGAGCGGCGACGTTGCGGAGGGGATCGAAGCGCAGACCCTGCGCTCCCTGCAAAACGTACAGGCGATTGTCGAGGCGGCAGGCGGCGAGGTGCGCAACATCTTCAAGACCACGGTGTTTGTCTCGGATCTGAACGACTTTGCTGCGGTGAATCAGGTCTACAACGACTTCTTCACCGAGCACGATGCCATGTATCCGGCGCGCTCTTGCGTGGAAGTGGCCCGCTTGCCGAAGGATGTGAAGATCGAGATAGAGGCGATTGCTGCGCTGGAGTCTTGACGCGGCGATCCTTATCAATAAAAAGAGCGGCAGCCCGAGGGCTGCTGCTCTTTTTTCATCGAACCCGCCGTGCGCGATAAGGGCGCAAGGAGCAGGTCATTCTGGATCAGGCGATCCGTTCGATACGGGCCATGTAGAAACCGTCGAAGCCGGTCTCGGACGGGCTCACAGTGTGATCGTCACGCAGACGGAAGTTTTCGTTGGCGGCGAGGAACTTGTCCACCTGCTGGCGGTTCTCCTCGGGCAGGATGGAGCAGGTAGCGTAAACCAGCATGCCGCCCACTTTCACCATCTGGCTGTAGCGCTGCAGGATCTCTTCCTGCAGCGCGACCAGCACCGGCAGACGCTCGGCGGTATCGCGCCACTTGGCATCCGGATTGCGCTTGAGTACGCCAAGACCGGAGCAGGGCACGTCCAGCAGTACACGGTCGGCGCTCTCTTTGAGGCGCTTGACGGTCTTGCTGCTGGTGATGACCCGGGTCTCCACGTTGTGGGCACCGGCGCGACGAGCGCGTTGCTTGAGGTTCTCCAGCTTCCACTCTTCCACATCCATTGCCAGCAGGCGGCCTTTGCCCTGCATCATGGCGGCGATATGCAGGGTCTTGCCACCGGCACCGGCGCAGGCGTCGATAACGCGCATGCCTGGGGCAACTTCCAGCGCAGCAGCAACCAGCTGGGAGCCAGCGTCCTGCTGTTCGAAGCAACCATCGGCAAAGGCCTTGGTACGGAACAGGGCTGCGTCGGAGGTGACCTGCAGGGCAGTCTCCACACCTTCAACCGGAATGGTGGTGACCTGCTCTTTGGCCAGCATGGCTTGCAGCTCATCACGGGTGCACTTGAGGGTGTTGACCCGCAGGTAACGCTTGGGCATCCAGGCCAGGGCGGCACGCTCGGCAGGCCAGGCTTCACCCAACTGCTCGCTACCCAGTTTCTCCAGCCAGCTCGGGCAACCATCCATCAATACCGGGTTCTTCTTCGCCTCGGTCAGACGGCGGCGGAACGCCTCTTCATTGAAGCGATCCAGGGTCGGGTGGTTGGGCTGGGCAATTTTGTGGAAGGCGTGCCAGCTGTGCAGCAGTGGCCAGACATTCTTTTCGGCCTGACGCACCTGAATACCGGTGAGGAAACAATAGAGGCTGAGACGGCGCAGTAGGTCGCCGGTGACCAGGGCAATCCTTGCCTGTTCTTGCGGTTTGAGTTCGATGCCGGAGAAGTGACGGGCATAAGCGCGGTCGAGGGTAAGACCCTGACCGAGCACATCGTCAACAATAGCAACGACCAGATCCCCGAAACGGGGCAACAGTGGGGATTTGAGCATGAGATTAACCTTGGCCAGATAAAGATGAACCATCCGAGTAGTTGTGGATGATTCTAAAACAGATAAACCGGCGCAATGATAGGTGTAAGGGTCATGCGGTGCAAGGTAGATATATAAAGTGTGGTCGAGTGTGATTCCCTTTTTGACTGTGACTACGTCTGAAAATTGGCAAGAGCAACTGCCGAAGTGTTATCTGTTCTGCGGTGGAGTGCTCGGCTGTGTTATGGCTTGTCACTGACAGATGAGCGGAGCACAATGCCTGCGTCACTCTCTTGATGGTCGTGGAACCATTATTTATTTGAAGGAAAATCAAGATGATGGATGTTGCTGATCTGCGCCGTGAATACTCCCGTGGCGGGTTGCACCGGGCCGATCTGCCGGCCGAGCCGCTGGCGCTGTTCGAGAAGTGGTTGGCGCAGGCCTGTGAGGCCAAACTGACCGATCCCACCGCCATGGTGGTGGCGACCGTCGATGCCGATGGTCAGCCCTGGCAGCGCACCGTGCTGCTCAAGCACTACGACGCCCAGGGGATGGTTTTTTACACCAACATGGGCAGCCGCAAGGCGCAGCAGCTGGAAGGCAATCCACGTATCAGCCTGCTCTTTCCCTGGCACACGCTGGACAGACAGGTTCATGTGACCGGTCGGGTGGAGAAGATGAGCACTTTCGAGGTGATGAAGTATTTCCACAGCCGTCCCAAGGATAGCCAGATCGCTGCTTGGGTCTCCAAACAGTCGACCCGCATCTCGGCCCGCGGCGTGCTGGAGGCCAAGTTCCTCGAGCTCAAGCAGAAGTTTGCCAATGGCGAAGTGCCGCTGCCGAGCTTCTGGGGCGGATTCCGGGTGGTGATCGAGACGGTGGAGTTCTGGCAGGGGGGCGAGCACCGGCTGCACGACCGCTTCTACTACACCCGCGATGGGGATGGCTGGCATATCGAGCGTCTGGCCCCCTGATCGCGCTGTTCAAATCTGTTTTCACAAGGAGTGTGTATGCGTCTGTATGGTGATCTGCGTTCCGGCAACTGTTACAAGGTGTGGCTGCTGGCCCGCTGGCTGGAGTTGCCCCTTGAGTGGGTAGCGGTAGATATTCAGGCGGGGGATACCCGTACCCCCGCATTTTTGGCCATGAACCCCAACGGCAAGATCCCGGTGCTGGAAATTGGCCAGGGCGATACGCTGGCGGAATCCAATGCCATCCTTTTCTTTCTGGCGCAAGGTAGCACCTTGTGGCCAACCGATCCGCGCCAGCAGGCCGAGGTGCTCAAATGGATGTTCTTTGAGCAGTACAGCCATGAGCCCTACATCGCGGTGGCCCGCTTTATCGTTCACTATCTCGGCCGCCCCGAGTCCCAGGAGGCGCGGCTCGACGGGCTGAAAGCCGGTGGCGAGAAGGCGCTGGCGGTAATGGAGCAGCAGCTGAAACAGAGCCCCTACCTGTGCGGTGATGCGCCGACCATCGCCGATATCGCCCTTTATGCCTACACCCACGTGGCAGAGGAGGGGATCTTCTCCCTGCAGGGGTGGCCCGCTATCCGTAGCTGGATCGCCCGTATCGAAGCCCATCCCCGTCACCTGACGCTGCCAGTGGCCTGTCAGGCCAGCTGATGGAACTGCTGATCGAGGCCAGTCTGTGGCAACCGCAGTGGGCTGCGCTGTTGCTGCACTGGCAGCAGCAAGGTCATCGCTGGCAGCTGCTACTGGGCAAAGAGGCGGCGGCCGTCCTCGATCAAACCGATGCTCCCTGGGCGAGCAGTCCTCCTGACGGGGTGCTCTGCCCGGGTGCCCTGCTGGCTGCCTGGCTCGATGGGGATCTGCTGGCGGATTTTCATGTTGATCCCAGCCGCCAGATCCTGATCAGTGCCTCTACCTCCCTATTGACCCTCGCCAGGGAGCAGGGACTGCTCACCCTTGGCCCTGTGGGGGCCGATCTGCCGCTCACCCCCGAGGCCGATTTGGGCGCCGTGCTTAATCGCCTGCTGGCGCGCCGCGTGACGGTGCCGACCCTGGTTGAGGGGCATTCGCTATCAGGTGTCGTATTGCGACAACTGCAGGCCGACGATGAGCGCGAGATAGTGCGCTACTGCAGCGACGAGGCGCTGGCGCGCTACACCCTCAATATTCCTCACCCCTATCCGCCGGAGGGGGCCCGCGACTGGCTGGCGCTCAGCTGGCACAAGGCGGCGCTTGGCCTTGGCTGGAGCTGGGCCATCACCTTGCCAGAGGAGCAAGGTGCGGCGTTGCTTGGGGTGATCTCCCTGCACTGGAATGGCGAGCTCGCCTGGTGGGTGGGCGTGCCCTGGCAAAATCGCGGTCTGGCGACTCGGGCCGCTGGCTTGGTCAAGGGGTTCGCCTTTGACCAACTGCAACTGCCTGCGCTGACGGCTCGCCATATGCCAGACAATTTAGCCTCCGGCCGGGTGATGGCAAAAGTGGGGATGCACTATCGCGGGCGGCGCCATATCAGTGGTCGCCAGCCGTGCGAGGTGAGTTACTGGCGGCTGGATCGCGCACCCTCCTTACCCAATCCCTTGGCCGGGGAGATTGCCTGCTGGCTTGCTGATGAGCGGATCGCTGTGGTGATCCTGTGGGATCCTGTAACGTTGGATCGGCAGAGCGCCAACAGCAAGCTGGCTATCTCGCTCTTTGTGGATGAGAGGGGGGCGGGGGAGAAGCCCTGTTTTCTGCGCTGCCCACCGCATCTTGAGCGGTTGCTGGCGCTGCACTGTTATCCCGTCGATCTGCTGGAGCAGGCCGAACCGGAGCAGTTGTCCCATCTTGGCGGTGTCTTGCTGAAAGACAGGGATGAACAGGGGCTGGCGTGGTTGCTGCAACTGGCCGCGCTGCAGCGGCAGGGGCCCGATTTGCTCAGCCGCGAGGAGCGTGCATCACGGCTCCACTGGTTCAACCAATTGATGGCGCAGGCGCTGGGCGATCAGAGTGACTCTTCGCAGATACGCTATCAGCAGTTACGGCTGCTGGTGGAGCTGCCGGAGCTGGTCGATGAGCTGGATGGCTGTTGGCATCAAACGCCCGAACTGACCTTTGATCGGTTGGCGCGGGAGGCTCCTGCCCTCTGGTTTGCCTACCGTGAGGCGATGAACAGGGTCACCCCGGCTACGCTAACCGCCTTGCAGCAGCAGTTTGCCGCTCGTTTTCCTGAGTGCACCCTCCCATTTTTGGACAAAGGTACTCAGAATGACCAGCCGTTGTGTGGAATAATGCCCGCTCTGCTGTACGAGGAGTAATACCTGATGTTGAGAACCGAGCGCCCCGGTGACATGCTGCCGGTCTATGAGCTGCTGAGTGCCGCCTTCGGTCGTTCCGATGAGGCCGAACTGGTCAACCGCCTGCGCGAATGTGGTGCTGCCGTAGTGACCATGGTCGAAGAGGAAGAGTACGAGTTCATGGGGCACCTGATGCTAAGCCCGATCACCATTAACGGCATGGAAGGGCCCTGGCTCGGTCTGGCGCCGGTCGCGGTTCATCCCGACTGGCAAGGTCAGGGTATTGGCTCTGATCTCATCCGTGAAGGGCTTGATACGGCGCTCGAGATGGACTGGAAAGGAGTGGTGGTACTCGGGGATCCGGCCTATTACAGCCGTTTCGGTTTCCGCCCGGCCAGCGAGTTTGGCCTGCACTGCATCTATGAGGTGCCTGCCGACTGCTTTATGGCGATGGAGCTACAGGAGCGCGGTTTTGCGGGTGTGCAGGGTGAGGTGCTCTATCACCCCCTGTTTGATGAACTTCCCGACGAGCTGCCGGACGCGCAGGCAGAAGTGTCCCATTTATAGCGAGACGTCGCAGCGACAAGCTATAACGAAAAAGCCCTCATCGAGGGCTTTTTCATCTTGTATTGGTCCCTGCCGGGCTTATTCGAGCAAATTGGCTCAGGCAATGATATCGAGCTGGGTACCCTTGCGATTATCTTCACCCACCATGTCACCCATCTGCTGGGCGAGCGGGCTCTGCTGGAATTGCATGTAGTCGCTCAGATTCTGCTGGCGCTGGTAGCGATTCGCAGCCTGATACATATCAGCCGTGCTCGGGCCCGACTTGCTGTCGCTCTCCTGACCGCTGGCCTCCAGGTAGCGCTCCACCACGGCTTTATCTTGCTGGTTCGCCGTATAAGAGACCGCCAGGGTTCTGCGAGCCGTTGCTTTCTCTTCGCTCTGTGCCTGCAATTCATCCTTCTTGGTCAGTGCTTCGTTACGGGCCTGACTGACCTGCTCGGGTGTGACAGCGGGAGAGGAGGGGTATTTGCCGTAATCGGGCAGCGGCATGGGCCGGGAGGTGATTTGCATGGTGGCGCTTCTCTTGTGAACAGGGACGGACGCATGATACCCATCCATGTTAGCTCAATAAATGACCACATGTCGGTTCATCAAGAGTAGGTTCAGCTTCGCGCATCGATTGTTAATTGAACCGCCTCTGAGTGACAAAAAAGGCGCCATAAGGCGCCTTTTTATCCTTCAGTTGCCGCCGGATCAGTTGAAGAACCAGTAACCGCGGTTGACCAGACGGGTCAGCAGTTGCAGGAAACCGGCCTGATCGGCCAACTCCACCATGTCGGCCTGAGTGATGATGTCCTTGTCACACAAGAGCGAAATGGCTGCCGCGTCTTCGCTCTGCAGCGTCCAGGCTTCGCCGTCGATGAAGCACTGCTGGCTCTCACCACTAAACCAGACTGTGCGCAGACCCGGCACCTTGATGGCAGGCTCGCCCTGGGTCAGCAGGTCGGCTACCTCCTCGGCGCTGTAGTCCGGCTCGACCGGATTGACGTCGAGATCGTGCTTGGCCTCGGAGATCATGGTGCCGAACCACTCCTTGAACAGGGTCTCGTCATCGAGGGCCTGCTGCATCAGCTCGCGCAGACGGTGCAGCTCGTGGGGCTGGATCTCGCCGTGACGGGCACGGGGCTTGAGATCGGCATCGCCGTAACGCTCGGTACGCACCTCGTTGTCGATCAGATGATCGGCAAAGGAGGAGATAAGCGCCTTGGCATCCGGTGCGCGGAAACCCACCGAGAAGTTCATGGAGGGCTCGATGGCGTAGCCTTCGTGGGGGAATCCGGGCGGAATGTAGAGGATGTCGCCCGGCTCCATGATGACGTCGATGATCGCCTCGAACGGCTCGCAGTGCAGCAGGGCGGCGTGGGCGGCAAACTCGTTGAGCGGCTTGGCATCGCCGACTCGCCAGTGGCGTTTGCCCAGACCCTGGGTGATAAACACATCGTAATTGTCGATGTGGGGGCCGACACCCGCATGGGGGGTGGAGAAGCTCACCATCACATCGTCAAAGCGCCAGCCCGGGATGAATTGGAACGGCACGGCCAGCTCGTTCACCTCGGGAGCCCAGTGGTTGCAAGCCTGTACCAGAATGGTCCAGTTCTCTTCGCCCAGATGGTCGTAGGATTCGAAGGGACCGTGGGCGGCATCCCACTTGCCGTCGAAACGAGTGACGAGGCGGGACTCTACCACCTCTTCCATGGCCAGACCGGCCAGCTCGTCCGGGCTGATGGGATCCTGAAAGTCCTTGAAGCCGCCCTTGATAAGGAGTGGGCGCTTCTGCCAGTAGTGCTCAAGGAAGTGAGCGATATCCAGATTGAGTTCGTACATAGATCTTCTCGTCAAAGGGTTCGACAAAGGTCAGGAGAGGTCTTGCCAGAGGCGGCTGCCGGCCTCGGGCAAGCCCGCTTGCAAACCGTATATAGGGTGCCACATAAAATAACCGGGGCCCTGTTGCAGATCATGCACAGGGCCCCGGTGGTGTCATTTATCCGCT
>NZ_JBFODN010000055.1:0-22357 GCF_040908345.1 Aeromonas sp. R3-1 | reverse complement strand
GTTCTCGACCTTGGCGAGCTGGAAGATTCCCTTGCTAAAACCGACCCCCTGCTCGTTGCAGCCATAACAGGGGTGACCGATGCCGACCGGCCAGATGCCGCCGCCCACATCGCAGAACTCCAGGGTCGAGCAGTTGCCATAGGTCTCCGGCCCTTTGCAGCCCAGATGGTAGAGACACCAACCCTGACGGTGACCCTCATCACCAAACTCCTTGGCAAAACGCCCTGCGTCGAAGTGCGGACGACGCTCGCAGTTCTCGTGGATCAGCCGCTCATAGGCAAACAGCGGACGCTTCTTGCTATCCAGCGCCGGCAGCTTGCCGTAGGTGATGTAGTAGGCAACCGTGGTGAGGAAGTTGTGGGGATTGGGCGGGCAGCCCGGGATATTGATGATCGGGGTGCTGATATTGCCCAGCGCCTCTTCCAGACTGACAGCGCCGGTCGGGTTGCCACCGCTGGCAGGCACACCGCCCCAGGCGGCGCAGGAGCCGATGGCGATCACCGCAGCCGCGTCGGTGGCAGCACGGCGAATATGGTCGACGATAGGCTCACCGGCCACCATGCAGTAGACGCCACCATCTTTGAGCGGAATGGAGCCATCCACCACCAGCACATACTTGCCTTTATAGCGCTTGATGGCGTTGTGCTTGTTCTCTTCCGCCTGATGACCAAAGGCCGCCGAGAGCACCTCGTGGTACTCCAGCGAAATGGTGTTGAGGATCAGGTTCTCGATGGTGGGGTGGGTGGCCCGCAGCAGCGATTCGGTACAACCGGTGCACTCCTGCGCCCCAATCCAGATCACCGGCGGCCGTTCGGGGCTGGTGAGCGCAGTGGCCATCTTGGCGACGGCATGCTGACTTAATCCCAGGGTTGCGGCCATCCCGGCACACAATTTCATAAAATCACGGCGATTAATCCCATGAGCCGATAAAAAATTATCCTCGACCATTCTTCTTATTCCCGTAGTGAGCACTTGTTTGATAAATGCTTAATAGCGGAAATGCTAAGGACTCACCCACCCTGCAGTATTGATCTCTATCAATTTCGACCGGCTTACCCCTATTTTCATAGCGAGCCACATCACAAATTAAATTAATTACCCCCAAAGAGATATTTAGCAACTCCGTAAATTTTATGAACTTAATTGGATATTAAATAATTAATCACCGCATATCCTCTCTTTCACTGTAAGCCAAATTAACATGATTGAAATCTTGGCTATACCGCTCATTTCACAATACTGATGCCCACCAATAAATGATCCATTGAATATATCTTTACTCATCTCATTACATATTCCATACACTCATCCACGGAACAACCTCCTGACTTGCCTCTCCACACCAGAACTGTCTCACGGCCAGCTACCACCGGTAGCAAGCACGGCCTGCACGGCACGATTTACCTGCTGTCGCTTGATATCTGCTTGCATCTTGCCTGCGCTGCAGGGCGATGATTGCTTCTGCTAACCCACACAGTACAACCCCGCTTGGCCTCCCTGATGTTTAACACAGCTAATGAAAAGATGCCGCCGAGGTATGCATATCAGTATGACCTCCCCCACTCTTTATTGTCTTGGATGCTGGTGAGTAAAATATCGCGTTCACGGATATGTTTACGCATCATCGTGAATCTGCATTCAAATTAATGGTGAGAGAAAAGGCAAGGTGGAAGGCTGCCTGCAACATAGTGATCATATTTAACTCGCGATGCATTCGCTCATCCGGTTACAGATGTTACCGCCCACCTTCACACTATTTACCTTCACGTCACCCTGCGTAATTAACCAGAGCGTAAATATCCATCTCCATCGATATAGATGATAATTATTCTTGTTCAACTGCAGCAAAAAGAAATGAGCGGGGATGATGATGAACATGACAAACGATAAGGGTGTTAATCATCAGCCAAGCAGTGGCTCCAGCCACTACCTTGCCTGATCGAACTCGAACTCGTTGACAGCCCAGCTCACCTCGTGAAATGCAGCCCGCAGCGGCCGCCGTTGCAGAGAGAAACCTCCCCCTGACTGCCTCTGATAACCACGCCATGGAGCCTTGTTTCTGGCTGGCCCTACGGACACTTGCCAAGTGCGGGAATTGAACAAAAAAACGAGAAAAATCAAGATAGATAGCCAATTAAAATGACATAATTGACTATAGTTCAATCGAACGTTTGAAAAACATGACCACTTCACATGGACCCAGTGCAATGACCACTGAACGGGAACAGTTGATCCGCTCACTGTTTGATGAGTACATCGAGCTGTATTCATCACGGGATGATCGGCTCACCACGCGGTTTAGCGACAATTTCAGCGGCTTTGCCGGCAGCAGTGATGTTCTGGTTACCGATAAGGATGAGTGGATCCGGATAACCCGCCGCGATTTTGCCCAGATCCCGGGCAGGATCCGCCTGGAAATACTCGATGTAACCCTGCAAGATCTGGCCGCTGATGTGGTGGCGGTCACCGCCTTCTTCCATATCCATCTACCGAAATCAGAACCTATCCTCTCCCGCAGAACCGCCAGACTGGTATTGATTTTTCGACACGAAGCCATGGCGTGGAAAATTGCTCACAGCAGTATCTCCATCCCTTACAGTGCGGCTCGGGAAAGCGAAATTTACCCGATGACCAGTCTGGAGGAGCGCCAACATGAGCTGGAGCTCATTATCGAGCTCAGAACCAGGGAGCTGGCGGAAGCGAACCGGAAACTGGAAGCGCTCAGCAATACCGACGGGCTCACCAACATCGGCAACCGTCGTCTGTTCGACAACTCATTGAACCAGGCCTGGGAGCGCTGTATTCAGACAGAGATGCCGATTGCGCTCATCATGCTCGACATCGATCATTTCAAGCAGTTCAACGACCTCTATGGCCACGTTGCCGGTGACGAGTGCCTTCGATTGCTGGCCCATACCCTGGCGCAATCCGGGCGCCGCTCGGGGGAGTTGGTGGCTCGCTACGGCGGAGAGGAATTTGTCATCCTGTTGCCACATGCCGAGCGTCAATCCGCCTATGAAATTGCCCAACATATCCAGCGGCTGATTTTTGCACTCGCGCAGCCACACGCACAAAATGCCACCGGTCTGGTGACCGTTAGCATGGGTGTTGCCTGCCTCAGACCATCGAGTCACTGGCAGCCATCTGAACTGGTAAAACTGGCTGATGCTGCGCTCTATACCGCCAAATCATCCGGCCGTAACTGCATCAGAGTGGCGGAGTCACCCAGCCTCCCGCAACCAGTCTGACCATAAGTCCCTCATACACCCCCATCCTCCCCGTGGGGAACCACTGCGCGCTAACCATGCACGGCAAGGCTCAACGCATCCCATCGCAACATACCTTCCCACTGATCCAGTGTGCTTTGATAGGTATCTGCCGCGTTGTAATGGACCATGGCATGCAGGCGGGCATGATGGCCAAGTCGCTTGACCACGTCGGGCATGGCATTGAGGCTGGCCAGCACCCGCGCCAGATCGCCGGGATCGTTTGGCTGATATTTGCGGCAATTCACGTCATCGGTGAGGTGTCGATCCCACCAGGCGCCATCGGCCGGGATCACTACGCATAATCCTGCAGCCATGGCCTCCAGAATGGAGAGGCCAAACGGTTCCTGATGACTGGTGGAGACAAAAATGCCGCATCGAGATCGGATCTCGTCAAGATTGGCGGGGTTGGCATACCAGTGTGTATCTGGCAGCTGTGGCTGAGGCTGGCTGCAGGGTTGCAGCGTGCCCTTGGGCTGCAGATAGCACACCATCAGCTCGGGGCGAGCGTCAGTGATCAGTTGATGGGCGGCCAGCATGGTCTCCAGCCCTTTCCAGCGCAGCAACGAGGCCGCCCACAAAATACGAGGCCCCCCCAGAGTCGCTTTGGGCCAATCAATCTCGCTCAAGCCGTTGGTAAATGGCTGCCAGTGTGACGGGAACTCGGTCTCGCCAAGCCGGGCCAGCAATGCCGCCAGGGAGCTGCGGGTTGATTCGAGATAAAATACAAAACTCGCCCGTTGCAATGCTCTGGCAGATAGCCCCGAGCACCCCACAGGGCCGTGGATCAGCTGAACCACCCGGCACCGCAACCAGCGGGCCGCCCAGTAACAGCAGAGATCCACCCCAGGCCCGGACGCCGCCACCAGGCACTTCACCTCCCCCAGACGCAACACCAGCCAGAGGATGAGCAGGGTCTGCCACCCCTGTTTGAGCAGATAGCCGATGCCGGACTCCCGCCCCTTCAATATGTGGGGCAGCCAAAGGGGATGATGCTGGCAACGGGGCCAGGAGTCGGGATCCTGGGTCAACACATGGCATGTGAGCCCGGGCATCCGTTTGGCCAACTCATCGAGCAGCACTTCGGTCGCAACCTTTGAGCCCCCGCGAAACGGGATGGGATCCACAACGATGACCTTTCCGAACACCGGCTCAGTTTGCATGCTCATCTTGCTGCTCCCTTACTCTGGTACCTTGCGGCGGCCAAACCCCAACTGCACTTTTTGCGCCACTCTTGCCATCCCACTCGCCAGCATATTGCGCCCTCTGGCAAGGAGTCGTTGCCCCGCCCAGTGAATGAGTGGTCGGAAGGGTGTGGGGGCCGTGGCGTGCCAACGACCAGCCAGCGCGGCGTCCCACACCGCCGTGACCCCGTCAACGTAGCGCGCCACCGTGAACAACTGTGCGGCACGCAGCTCAGCGGCCCGCCCCATTTCACATCGGCGCTGCGGATTGCTCAATTGCCGCCAGTGATCAGCCATCTCGGCCCAATCCCCCGGGGTTGCAAGCAAGCCAGTCACTCCCTCCTCCACCACTTCGGGGATGCCGCCCACTCGGTAGGCACTGACCGGAAGCCCCAACATGCCCGCCTCCGCCAACGTCAGACCAAACACCTCCTCACGGGCTCCGGAGACCAGCAAATCCACCCCGCCTCGCAAGATAGCGGCACTGTCTGGTCGCTCGCCGAGAAAGTGGACCCGCTCGGCCACACCGAGCTCGACAGCCAACGCCACCAATGCTTCCCGCTCCGGACCGCTGCCAATGATCAGCAACTGAGCCTCCTCCCCCGATGCCATCAGGGCAGCCAGCGAGCGGATCAGCAGATCAATCCCCTTGCGTTTGATCAATGAGCCGACGGTTGCGATGATCATATCCCCCGGTGGCAAGCCCAGCATGCCGAAGACCGGCCAGTGAGCACCGCCATTCAGGCGAGCGGCATCCACCCCGTTGGGTACCCGGATCAACCGATCGGCCGCGCAGCCATCCTGGCGCCAACCGGTCAACACCGGCTCGCTCACCCCGATCAGCACGCTTGCCTGATGAACCCGCAGGCTGAACCTGTCTCTGGGCTGGTAACGGGCATGGAGGTGGCACACCAGCGGTACCTGCAACGCCCGACAGACCCCCACCAGCCACTGACAAGGGGCCGCGCTGTTGGCATGCACCAGCCCAATCTGCCGCTCGGTGATGAGCTCTCTGGCTCGCCGGGAGAGGCGCCGATGGGCCGCAAGATCAAAACGTGGCGCCTGCCATCCCAGCAGCAGGCTGAACGGCTCGACCATGGTTTCTACCTCGAGGGTGGCCGCCTCTGCCGCCAGCATCGGACTATTGCACCAGAGCAACGGCGTAAACCGGCTGCGATCGAGGTGGGCCAGCAGATCCAGCAGGCAGCGTTCGCTGCCGCGGATCCAGTCCTCTCCGTAGTGAACCAGCAAAACAGGGGTTGCGTTCATCCTCTTGCTCCCTTTGGTGGCACTGCCGGCAACCGGGTTGCCTCCTGATGATCCGCAGCGGTGGCCTTCACCTCTGTGGCCGCCTGCTGCACGTACTTGATGGCGGCGACGGCCAGCGCCAGCTCCAGATAGATGGGCCAGGTAAAGCCCTGGGTCAGGAAGGATCCCGAAATCACAAACCCCACCATGCTGGCCATCACCCCCTGCATTGCCGTGATCACTGCAGGAGGCATACCAGCAAGCTGGCAACGCCAGCAACTGCGCAGGGCCACCGTCACCATGCCGATAAACAGCGCCAACCCGACAAAGCCGGTTTCAGCCAGCACCCCGAACCAGGTGGAGTGCACCGCATGATTAAGCCCATCCCAATGGGGGCTGTAGAAGAAGTAGTTGTAATAGAAATTGGACAAGCCCACCCCCACCAACGGATGGCCCAGCGCCATGCCCCAGGCCGCTTGCCAGGCGTAGATCCGCCCCATGGCCGAGGCATCGACCCCACTCTCGGCGGCGCCGCCAGATGCCCGGTCGCTGATCCCGGCGGCGGCAAAGAGCACTACCAGCGCGACCATCCCCATCGAGATCAACAGGGTTTTCGACTTCACTCGCTGCCAGGCAAACAGGCCGCTGACCGCACACACGCCAAGCAAACCGCCGCGGCTCTGAGTGGCGATAATGGCGGCCGCAGTCAGGACAAAACCAAACCCCCCCAACAAACGCCCTCCTACCCCATTGCCCTGATTGAGCAGCAAGCTCAGCGAAAAACCGGCAGGAAAGAGCAGCACCAGCGCCAGATCGTTGGGATCCCCCAGCACAGAGCCCAGCTCGCGCCCTATGGTCACCCGGGTCCCCTCCACCAGCCCGATCCCGCTCGCCTTGTTGTAGAGGGCCACCAACGCCACCAGACAGCCCGCTACCACGAAGGTACGCACCGCCAGCGCAAAATCCCCTGGGGTGCGCACCAGCCAGGCGGTGGCCAGGGTCATCAGATAGATCTTGCTGTAGCTGCCGGTCCAGGTGGCGATCGCCTCGCCCCGGTTGCTGGCAAACAGCACACCGATGGAGACCATCACAAAGAAAGCCGTCAGCCAGCTCAGCGCTGGACTCCAGTAGGGCTTGATCCGGCCGGTCAGCAAAATGTGCCAGACCAGCGCGCCAATGGCGGCCAGCGAGAAGAGCAGCGGGATTTTGAGGGGATAGAGCTGGGGGAACACCTCATGCAGTCGAAAGAAGGAGAAGGTGACAAACCCCAGTACCATCAAGAAGGGCCAGCGCAGGGCAAACCAGATGGCGGGAATGGCAAGGCCGAGCACCGGCAGCAGCAAGGGATGGGGCAGCCGCCACCAGATCAGGGCCAGCACCAGACAGATGGCGCTTGCCCAGATGGCCGGCGTTAGACGAGCCATGATCCTGCCCACCATTGGCCGAGCCAGACCATCGCCAGCGCCCCGAGCGAACTGGCCCAGAGGGTCGAGAGGCGATACGGCAGCGGCAGCAACCGCTGGCTCACCAGATAAAAGGCGAGCGCCCGTACCAGATAGACCAGCAGCAGGGTCCAGATCACCCCGGCGACCCCGAAGGGGGGGATGGCGAGCAGAAAGCCTGCGACCCCAAGGGCGCTGCAGCCCAGATTGATCACCATCTGGGCGTTGCTCTTCTCGCCGCTAAAGCAGCCGACATTGAGCAAGTCCGAGACATTGCGCACCGCCATACCCAGCACCAGCAGCGGAATGTAGGCGATCGCCCCGTGATAGCTCTCCGGGGTCAGCCAGCGAATGAGCAAGGGGGCGGTGAGCCCGACAATCCCCGCGGTGACAAACCCCAGCACCGACCCCATCACGCTGTAGTGGGCATTGAGTCGCAGTCCATCCGGCTCGCGCAGCAGCATGAAACGGCGGGGATACCACCAGAGGGCAAAGGGTTGCAGCAACAGCCCCACCGCCAGCGCCAGCTTGCCCGCCACCGCGTAGTAAGCGAGCAGCGCCTCCCCCACCACATCGGCCAGCAGCCAGCGATCCAGTCCGCTCAGGGCAAAACCTGCCAGCCCGCTCACCACCAGGGGCAATCCATAGCGCAGCAGCGGCCGATAGTGCTGCCAGTCAAAGCGGATCCCGCTATCTCGCCATTGCCAGAGGCTCAGCAGCAGCGCCAGAGCGATGCAGGTGAGGGTGCCGGAGGCCAACACCCCGCTCACGCCCCAGCCGAGCCAGAGCCACCAGCCAGTCAGCAGGGACTGGATCACCGCCTTGCCTGCGGTCGCCACGAAAAAGAGCCGGGCCTGATTGCGCATCCGCAGCCATGCCAGTGGCACGCCGATCACCCCTTCAAACGGCAGGGCGCAAAGCACCCAGCGCACATCCGCAAGGCGGGATTCCACCGGCAGCCAGGCTTGCACCACAGGTGCCAGCAGCCAGAGCAGCACCAGACTGGCCAGGGCGATCAGCCAGACCAGACCAAACATGCGGGCCACCACCTGCTGACGCTCCTGCTCATCTTTCGCCAATCCGGCAAAGCGGTAGAGGGCATCTACCAGCCCGAAGCCCAAAATAAGGGAACCCAGATTGATGAGGGTCAGCAGCACCTCCAGCTGGCCGTATTCACGAGGCAGCAGCTGATGGGTCAACACCGGCAGCATCAGCAGGGAGATCCCCTTCATCAGGAGCAAGCCGCCGGCGTAATAGAGCATGGCAATCTGGTTCACACCAAGTTTCATAGGGCCTCCCAGCCACCCGAAGCATCCTGCTCCAGGTCAGCTACCGCTAATGCAAAGCCCACGCCACTCACTCCCGCCCTGAAGCGATAGCCCCTCTGTGCGGCTTAACCGGCCTGAACAGGCCCAGAATGAGACTGGCATTTGCGTTTTGCACAACGCTGGCTGCAAATTGCACCGACCGGCGCAATCTGCCCCACCTCTTAGCCCCATTTGGCCCGATCTAGCTGGGGCCGTCCTGTTGGCCCGATCCCTGCTTTCTGCTTAGCGAGCAACGGACTGCACCAGAGGGAGAGGTCGCCATGAACACCATCAACCTGCACCGGATGAAAAGCTGGGCCAAACAGGGGGAAACGCCACTGGCTCGCCGGGTATGGCGACTGGCCAAAAGTGCCCGCCACTGGTCATTCCCCGTGATCCCTCCCCTGCATCGGCTGCTTTATCGGCTCTATCTGCTGGGCAGCAACGCGCTGGCAACCCTGACCCGCACCCTTTGGTGGACCCCCTTGTTTCAATCTCGCCTGACGGCCCCCGCCCCGCGCCTCTATCTCTATGGTGGCATCCCCTATATCAGCGGTCCGGTCACCATCGAAATCGGTGCCGACTGCCGCCTCAGCGCCGCCATGACCATCAGCGGCCGGGCATCGAGCCAGACGCCAAGGCTGGTCATTGGCCGCAATGTCGGCATTGGCTGGCAGACCACCCTGGCGGTGGGCAGCAAGATAGTGCTGGGGGATAACGTCAGAATTGCTGGCCGTGCCTTTCTGGCGGGCTACCCGGGGCACCCGGTCAACGCCCGCGATCGCGCTCTTGGCAAACCTGATCGCGATGAACAGGTGGGGGCCATTGTGCTGGAGCAGGATGTCTGGCTTGGCACCGGGGTGATGGTGATGGCCGGTGTCACCATAGGCGCCGGCACCATTGTCGCCGCTGGCAGCGTCGTCACCCGGGATCTGCCCGCAGGTGTGCTGGCAGCGGGGGTACCGGCCACCGTACTACGCCCCTTGCAACCACAGGATCACAGCGACCCCGCACACGCTTCGGAGACCTTTGCATGAAACCACACTCACTGCCGCAACTGGTGGTGCTGGGCGAGGATTGGGGCCAGCACCCCTCCAGCACCCAGCACCTGATCAAGCGTCTGTTGCCCGATTATCAAGTGCTCTGGGTCAACTCCATCGGCATGCGCTGTCCCCGCTTTACCCTTCATGATCTCACCCGCATCGTCCGCAAACTGGGGGCCGTGCTGCGCGGCGCGCGCCATGCTGGCGGCCAGTCGGTTGCGCCATCAGAGGTCAGCAGCCCCCGGGTTCTGCCGCCGCTCGCCTTGCCGCTGCCGGGCAGTCGGCTGGCGGGCAAGATCAATGGCCACTGGCTGGCGGCGCAGATCCGGCGCCAGTTGCCCGAGCTGGATCGCCCCTTGCTCTGGATCTCCCTGCCCAGCGCCGTCGATCTGATTGGCAAGCTCGAAGAGCGGGCGGTGATCTACTACTGCGGCGATGACTTCTCGGCGCTGGCGGGAGTGGATCATCAGGCCATTGCCCACTGCGAGGCCCGACTGGTGGAAAAAGCCGATCTCATTCTAGCCGCCAGCCCCGCGCTGGCCAGCCGGTTTCCGCCCCATAAAACCCGGCTCCTCAGCCACGGGGTGGATCTCGAGCTGTTTATGCCCCCCAGAGAACGCCCGGCGGATCTCCCCTCCGGCCGCCCCATTGCCGGATTTTACGGCAGCCTGAGCGACTGGATTGATATCCCCCTGCTGGCAGAGACGGCCGCCGCCCTGCCCCATTGGGATCTGGTGCTGATTGGCCCGGTCCAGACCGATATCTCCCCCCTCAAGGGGCTCCCCAATATCCATCTGCTGGGGCCCCGTCCCCATCACACGCTGGCGGCCTATGCCCAGCACTGGCAGGTGAGTCTGCTGCCCTTTGTCGACAACGCCCAGATCCGTGCCTGCAATCCATTGAAATTGCGCGAGTATCTGGCCGCAGGACGCCCCATCGTCAGCACCGATTTTCCGGCCCTCGATGGCTATCGGGATCAGATCCAGCTCCCCCACGATGGGGAGAGCCTGGCCGAGGCCATCAACCGGGCCGCCTTTGATCAACCCAATCCGGGCTGGTTTCAGGAGAGTGGCTGGGAGGGGCTCACCCGCAGCGAAGGGCGCCACACGCGCCAGCAGCAGGTGGCCCTGCAAAGCTGGGATCACAAGGCTGCCGAGCTGAGCAACTGGTTGAAGGGGCTGCCCGGATGAGCAGAGGGCTCTGGCTGGTTATCCTGCTCTGCTGCCATGCAGCAATAGCCGCTATCCGGCTGGAGGGGCAGACCCCGCTGCCCCTGACGGGTAACCAGACACCCCAGCGGCTCGATCTGAGCACCCACAGCTGGCCAATAGGCAGCGATGATGAACTGGTGATCGAGGGCCATAATCCCAGCGCCCGCCCGCAAACCCTGATCCTGCGTATCGACGATGAGGCCTCGGTCAACTACCGCAGCCGGGTCAATCTGGAGCGGATTGTCGCACCCGGCCCCTTCACCCAGCGCTTTGCCTTGAGTGAGTGGCGCACCAGCCAACCCAGAGCGCTGGCGCTGGACAAACTCACCAAGCTCTATCTCTTTATGGCCGATAACGCCCCCTCGCTGACCATTCACCGCTGGTACTGGGAGCCCGGTCTGACCCTGCCTGAGGGCACCATTGCGCTGGATCTGGGGGCCTCCACCGCCCCCCGCTTTACCGGCTTTGAAGCCCTGAGTCCGGGGGATCCCCGGCTGATTGGCCATCCCACCCCCATCTTGCGCCCCTCCGGCGATGCCCTGGTGCGCGATGGGCTTCGCAATCTCGACGGAGTGCGACTGGACCTGGCCAAGGGGCGCTACCAGCTCACCCTCTGGCTCGATGACCCCGGTGAATGGGAGTATCTGCCCCACCCCTTCGAGCGCAGCGTGCTGGTCAATGGCGAGCCCATCTGGGCCGAGCAGTGGCAACCGCAGGAGTGGCTAACGCAGCGCTATCTGGCGGGACAATCTCGCGAGGCACTGCCAAATCCGGATCCCTGGCAGCTGTTCGGGGCACGACAGGGCGGCCCCGTTCATGTCACCCTGAACCACCCAGGCGGCCCGCTCACTATCACATTGGTGGGCCACTCACCGGATGCCAAATACCTGGCAGGGCTACTGCTTGCCCCCTATCCGGCCAGCACCAGCAAAGAGGCTCACCCGAATAGCGGAAAAGATCGCGCCGTATTGGCCGACGCTACCGCAATCGTGCTGACCAAGCAGCGCCAGCTGTTTTTGGAAAAGTGGACTCTGGCCCCCTATTCCCCAACCCCAGCCACAGCCCCTGCTTCGCAGCAATTGAGCCTCACGCCGATTACGGATGCCGCCCCCACCCTGCAGATCGCCCCGCTATCTGCGGCCGATGCGTTGAAGCAGGCTGCACAACCGGTGCTGGCCGCCCGTGGCAGCCAGCTGCTGATGGAATTTGCCATCCACGCCACCACCGACGATCCGGCCCCCTTGCTGGTGATCCAGCCCCCCGAGCAGGCAGGATCGCCGCTGGCGCTGACCCCCTATTACGGCAAGTGGCATCTGGTTCGCCCGCAGGCGAGCGGCACCCTGCTGGCCCCCTCGGATCAGGAGCTGGTCGAGGGGATCGCCGGACTCACCCTGCTGGCAGGCGTACCTCGGCGTCTGGTGCTGCAAATGACCGTCCCACGCGATGCGCCTGCCGGTCACTATCTGGGCAATATTCAGCTGCTGAACCAGCAGCAACTGGTGCAATTGCCGCTGACTATCGAGGTGCTGCCGCTGACCCTGCCCGCGGCCAGCAAGCCGGTCGGCATCTATGTAGAAGCGCCCCCCTATCTGAATTGGCTAAGCCCCGACCCCGAGGCGCTAAAAGAGCAGATCGCTGTGGCCAGTCGCTGCGATCTGCAGCGGCTCGCCAAGCTCGGGATCAGCGGCCTCTCGCCCGCCCTGCCACAGGATGAAGCGGGGATGCGGGAGATCATGGGAGAAGCGGCCGGGCTCGGCTTTGTGCCGCCCCTGCTGGCCTATACCCCGCTCAAACGCTGGGGGAGCGACCCTGCCAGCCAGATCGAACAGTGGCAAGCGCGGCAACAGGCACTGACCGCCAGCGGCTTGCCCCCGCTGGCATGGAGCCTGTTTGATGAGCCGGATCTTGCCACCCTGCCCGCCATTACCAGCCTGGCGCGGGAGATGAAACGGCGGGATCCGGCGGTGATCCGCGCGGGCCACTTCAATCATCCGGGTCAGGCTGGTCTGCTGGCAGAGGTGGAGATTGCCCTGATCAACGCAGGCTTTGGCGCCGACAAGGCCGATGTGGCGCGGGTACGCCAGCACAAGGTCACCCCCTGGTTTTACAATCTGGGCACCCCGAGAGCCGCCGGGTTCTATCTGTGGCAGAGCGGCGCCGAGGGCTATTTGCAGTGGCATGGTCGCATGCCCACCGCCCTGCCTTATGACCCCACCGACGGGCGGGAGAGCGACTTTATGCTGCTCGGCCCGCAAGCCTGCGAGGCGCATCGCCTCTCCCACGATCTGTTGCTGTTGCAGCAAGCCATCGAAGATCTGCGCTGGCTCGCATGGCTGGAGCAGGAGGCCCGCTATCAGGTGGATGCCGCCCTGCTGCTGGAGCGCCTGCGCGATCAGCTGCCGACCCGCTGGCAGGTGGCAGAGCAACTGCCCTCTGCCGCCTGGATCCAGTGGCGCCGCGAGATTGAACAACTGGCCAAGGGATTGAAAACATTGCAAACTGGTGCCAACTCATCCTCCTGAAGTGACTGCGTATGGCCAACCAGATTCCCCGCTCCACAGCAAAAGACAGCGCCCTGCGCTGCCTGTTGCCTCTGATGCTGCCGCTGCTGCTCACCGGTTGCGCCCGTCAGGAGCCGGTCAATGAGACCCTGCCGATCCTCAACCAGTTGCGGGAACAACAGCTGGCCGAACAGCCCCAACTGCAACTGCAGTACCAACAAGCGGAGACACAACTGCCAGCGGATCAGGAGCAGCAGTTGCATCAGTTTTTGGGACGCAAGGATCCGGCACGGATTGCGCTGATAAGCGGCCCCGGGTTGCAAACCGACATGCTGGAGAGTGCGCGGATGGCGAGCGTGCGGCTGACCGCACTCACCCGCTTGCTGGGAGCTCGCGCCATTGAACTGGAGCCCCGCTATGACCCCATGCTGGCCCCCAATACCTTGCTGATCCGCATTCTGCCAAACGGTGAACCGGGGTCAGTCACCCCAGCGGCGGCGCAATAAGGTCAATGCAAGAAGTCGGCAAGGCCACCCGATAGAGGGGATAAGGGGTCAGCCCCCACAACTTGCGCCAACCCTGGGTCAGACGGTACGAGAGCAGCGGCGGGCTCTGGTGCAGCTCGCCTAAAAACATCACCCCCTGACTCATCCCTTCACCCGCCAGCGTCACTGACATCGCCTCCCGATCCGGCGCCACCAGCATGGCCTGCAGCAGGCCGTCACAGCGGGGATGGGCCAGCTGATAGCTGACATAGGTGCCGCCCAATACCGGCGTGGCCACCCGCAAGCGCCAGCCCAACTGGACCAGCTCCATTAGCATGGGTTTGGCCCCCTCATTGATCGCCCGGTTCTGATAACGCCAGCCCATGGCGGCAGCACTGAGCAGCGCCACCAGCAACAGCAACAGATATCCCCTAGATAGACGCATCACGGCGCCCCCGGATAAAGAGAATGGTCATCACCAGCAACATGATGGCCCACTGGTAGAGCTGGGCCAGCGAGCCGGTATGCAGCCAGCCGTACCAGCGCAGATCCAGGCTCATCAGCACCAGCCGCAACTGATTGGCACCGATATAGAGCAGGCAGACCAGCAGCAACATGGGCCACTGCCGGTAGAGTGGGCGCTCCGGCGCCAGCCAGCAGCAGGAGACCAGCCAGGAGAGCACCACCAGATAGAGTTGAGAAAACGAAGAGCATCCCTTGAGCACAATCAGGGCATGGCCCCCCAACCGCTCGATGCGATTGCCATCAAGGCGAGTCTCCCAGCCCAGCAGCTGCAACCACTGGCCCACCCCCCAGGCATCGAGCGCCAGCACAGGGCCGGAGAGCAGGGCAAACACCTGCTGCCCCCACAACACCGCCACGGTAAAGGCGAGCACAATCTGCAACACCGCCCGCTCATCGCCACTCTGATGACGGCGCCATAGCGAGGCCACCAGCAGCAGACAGGCCAGCGCCTTGCAACTGGCGCTGGGGATCAGGATCAGCAGGATAAAGAGGGCGAGCGCCAGTGGATGCGGGCGCCAGCTCGGTGCAACCCGCAATGCAATTTGCCACCAGATAGCAATCAGCAACACCACCAGCAGGTTGAAGTGGCCCATATTGAGCCATACCATGCCCCACTGATTGGCCAAACCAAGTAGCAGCCAGTTAGGTGTCCACTGCCAGGGACGGATCTCCATCGCAACTCCTGCCGGTTATCAGCGCTTTTGAGTGCTGTCGCAAGTTCCATGCCTGCCCGGCCTCACCCGGATCAAGCCAAGTCAGAGGATGCAACAAAGCTGGCACGCTTTATTCATTCCCCCTGCTGGCACTAGCGCCAAGGAGAAGGAGTGGGCAATGAAACTCAAACCGTTGGCAGGGCTGCTGGGGATGTTGTTGGTAACCTCCCCCGCATACGCCTTGACCGAAGTCGATACCGAACTGCAACTGCTGATGGATGTGTCGGGCAGCGTCAGTTCATCGGAATTCAATCTGCAATTACAGGGCTATGTGGACGCCTTTTACAGTCAGGATGTACAGAGCGCCATCCTCGACACCAGTGGCGACAAGCTGGGGTCCATTGCGGTACAGATGGTGATGTGGAGCGGCTCGACCCAGCAGAGCGTGATGACTGACTGGTTCCACCTCTACGATATGACCTCCATCAACAACTTCGCTGCCACCCTGGATGCCCTGGTCCGCCCCTATGCGGGGATGACGGCCCCCGGTTCGGCCATGGCCTTTGGTGCCCAGCAGTTTGATACCAACAACTACACCGCCGCCCGCCAGGTGATGGATGTGTCGGGTGATGGTATCCAGAACAACGGGCTGGATACCTCCACCGTACGGGATCAACTGCTCGCCTCCGGCATCGATACTATCAACGGCATCACCATAGGTCAGGACTATGCCGATGGGGTGTTGCAAGAGTGGTATGTGGAGAACGTGGCGGGCGGTCAGGATGCATTTGTCATCAACGCCACCACCTTCGCCGACTTTGGCAATGCGCTGGAGCTCAAACTGGCGGCCGAAATTGAGGGGGGCATTATTCCGGAAGGGGCACTGGCCGCCCCCATCGAGGAGATCCCGCTGGCCGCCCAGCTGCTGCTCGGTATGCCGCTACTGCTGGCCTGGCGCTATCAACGCCGAACTCAAGGCCGTCCGCAGCAAGCCAACTGGCAACAATCGCCAGCTATCGGCTAGTTAATCACCCCGTGTGTTGCGATTAGGGAGCTATGGCTCCCTGATTTTGGCGAAGTCATGGCAAGATGGACCATAAGGTCTGAAAACACTACTCGTTGACAAATATTTTCTCTTGAGGTGCTTGTTATCTTTAGGATAACACTCTCAAATTTTGCTTTGTATTGCTAACGTAATTAAAGCCGATGACACACCCACAACAATACTAATAAATGCAGTAAACACTCTCTCATTTCGCTTCGTTCTCAACTCATCAAAATAAAGCTGAGTTTTAGCTGTCATAGTAAATATCTTATCTGTATATCCTTTCTTACCATTTTGGTTATGGAAATTATTAACCTTTTTTTCACCAGATGCTTTTGCATAAAGTATTGATGCAAGTAATCGTTCTTCATATGGCTCGCCTGATGAGCAGCGAATCTCACAAGCCACATATCCACTAACAATAAGGCTAGCTAAGGGAAAATAATCGCGATAATCACCATGTTTAGATTCTATAAAAGAGCTAAGATCTTCAAGACTAGCTTCACGGTTAGTTATTACACTTCTAAGTAACTTATGACCACTTGATTTCAAAGAACCTCCTTAAACTAAAAATATAACATCACCTTAAGTAAGGCAGAGACGTAATATAAAAATAACTACATTACGCTTTAGTCACTAAAAAACTGTAAACTGAACACGCCATGTACATTGAGTTTTTTGAATACCTTCTCATGAAAATTATTTCCATTGTTCTTCATGCCTTAAATTTACAGAGTAGATTTCCTTAAAGCTGTCAATAGCATCGATATAAGGCCATGCATCAAAAACCATAGCAATAGAATCTATAGCCGATTGATAAGCCCACAAGGCAAAGGCCTTAGTATTAACGACTCGCTCCCAATCGAAAGGGGCATCGGAAACTTTGAAGCCATTCGAACGTAATTTATTTACTAATTTCTTTTCCTTTGGTTGTAATGAGATACCATTTAGAGAAATATTTATTGTTGATGCTTTAGGGTGAGTTAATTCATTTCTAACATCTATGACAATTTGTAATCTTTGGATTGGCTTGGTAGCTTTAACATTGAAACCACTACCTTTAAGTGCACGATAAGCAATATCAAATTTACATAGTATTGGCTTTCGCTCAGCCTTTTCAAGGTCAACAGCCATTCGTACAAGAGGATTTTTTAATCCATGTTTATGGGCTTTGTACCCATTACCAATTTGAACAATTTCGTTTAAAAAAGCCTCAACAGCCGAGATTGATGTTGATATAGCTGATAGACCATCTCTGTTATAATCATCTATTCTAGAAATTAAACGCCGCGTATCATTAAGTAATGCAGGCGCTTTAATCATATATGCGTGTGCAGATTGATTCATTTTTCTCCTTTTTCTAACAGGAATTATATGAAAAGAGTTATTAACATGTTGGCAGTTTTTCCATCTCATACTGCCCTTCCACACATCATTAATAACAAAAAGTTTAAATAATAACCATGTTGTGATTTTCGCGTATGAGGCCAATAATACCAAACTGGTTTCAGTTGTATCACTCGGTAAAACCACAGTCAAGAAAGGGAAATAGAAAATGCTGCCGTTATCCTCTTTTATCGGCCTGCCGCGATGTTTACTCCGCCATCTGCACGATATAAAGAAGGCCTTATCACAAGGCCTTTTCAGAAATATCCAGATTCAGGCTGGTAGCCAGCTTTACTGCAATCAACCCGGCTCTGGTGACATGGGCAGCACCTGCCCATCCAGCGCATGATCACTATTGGATGGATAGTCCGGCACTGGCTCGCAGTAGGGAATCCGGCTTAGCACCGGCGCCTTGACCAGGGCGGCCAGCTGATCGGAGCGGCGCAGGCTGGCATCCGCCAATTCGGCCACCAGTGCCAGACCGCAGCCGAGCCCCAACCCGCCAACAATGCCCGCCAGCAAAAACAGCCAGAGCGGGTAGTTGCTCGGCTTGCTGGGGGCGAAGGGTTTGTCGATCACCTTGATCCGCTCTCCCTGCTCGAAGTTGCCCAGATCGCCGGTCACCTTGGCCTTCTCATAGCGCAGCAGCAAATCCTGATAGAGGGTGCGTTTGACCGCCAGATCCCGCTCCAGCTCGGCGAGCTGGCGCTCGGTATCCCCCTGGGAGTCGACCACCCTGTCCAGTCCATCCAGCTGACTCTTCAAGCCGGCGGCGTTTTGCTCCGCCTCCGTCAGCTGCGTCTGGGCCAGCTGCCACTCGGGCCCGCGCGCCATATCCGGCTGGGATTTGAGCTGCTCAAACTCCTGCTGCAACTGGCCAATCTGATAGCGCAAACTCTGCACCTTGCTGTGCTCGTCGCTGTAGCGGGCCCGCAGCAACACCAGCTCGGTGCGCATCAGTTGCAGCTTCTCATCCAGTTGGCGGGCCAACTGGCTCTCCTGCCCCTGCGATAGCTGATCGACCCGGGCCTTGGCCTGCTGCAGGGTGATCAGGCTCTCGGCATAGCGCTCCTGCAAGCCATAGAGACGGGCGACGTTGGTACTCTGCTGCTGGGGCAAGGCGTTGGCATGCTCCCGTTTAAAATCGGCGAGCAGCTGCTCGGCCTCTTGCAGTTCGCTGCGGCGGCTGTCGAGCTGGCTTTGCAGGAAACGTTCGGACGATTCCGCCGACTGGCGCCCCTTGCTAAGCAGGTTGAAGAAAAAGCGCCGCGAAATAGCTTCGAGCAAACCGGCGCTGTTGGCCGCCGAATCCGCTTTGACCTTTATCTCGATCACCTCATCGCCGATCAGCCGCAGCGAGACGGCACTCGAGAGCCAATCCATGATGGCATCGCGCTGGGCTGGCGGGGTCTCGTCATTGACCAGACCGCGATCCCGCGCCACTCCATCGAGCACATAGCGGCTGCGCAGCAGGGCTTCGAGCACCGCAAAGCGATCCTTGAGACTCTCCTGAGTGATCAGATCCTTGAGGGTCGGGGTCTGGTTGGCATCTTGCGGCACCATAAAGGTGGTGCGGCTCTCATACTCCTTGGGGGTGAGCAGACCCACCGTCACGCCTACCAGCGGCATCACCAGTACCGGGATCACCAGCAGATAGCGACGGCGCCAGGCGGCAAAGAGAATGATGTAGAGGTTGTAATAGAACTGGACAGGCATGGCATCACTCCCTGAGAAAAACCCTCACCCGCACGATGCAAAGGCAGTGCCACCAGAGGAGCTGATCGCCTCTGTGGGCAGATCGCAAGAGTGGTACAAGATTCGCATTCTCCCGCTATCCGGGGTGTTACCCCTTCCCTTGCCGGAGCGCGAACCATGTTGTCATCAACCCCGTCGCACAGACCCCATCCCCACGGGAGCGCCAGCGCCCAGCCCGTCTTACAACCTGTCTTACAACCTGTTGTTCAACCTGTCGTACAAATCGTGCAGCACCTGCAGCCCGGCGGGCTGGAGACCATGGTGCTCAACCTCACTCAGGCGAGCCCTGCCGAGCAGCCGGTGCATATCATCTCCCTCGAAGGGCACAAAGGGGATGTACTAAGGGCGTGGCCCGCCCTGCATCCCTTTGCTGGCAATATTCACTGTCTGGAAAAGCCCGCGGGCTGGTCGCTGGCGACCCTCTGGCGGCTCACCCGACTGCTGCGCCAACTCAAGCCCGCCGCGGTACATACCCACCATCTGGGGCCCATGCTCTATGGCGGCCTCGCCAGTCGGCTGGCCCGGGTGCCCACCCTGGTACATACAGAGCACGATGCCTGGTATCTCGATGATCCCCATCAGCGCACGCTGGCCCAGTGGGGGCTGCGCGCCTTCAAACCCATTCTGGTGGCCGATGCCATGCCGGTAGCCAACCAGCTGCTGGCCAAGCTGGGCCAGCTGTCGCCAACCGTGATCCCCAACGGCATCGATGAGCGGCGCTTTGCCCCGGGCTCCGCCGCCCTTGCCCGTCAGGAGATGGGGCTGCCGCAAGGGGTCAAGTTGATTGGCTGCGCCGCCCGCCTTGAGTCGGTCAAGGGTCACACCTTGCTGCTGGAGGCGATCCGCGCCCTGCCGGAGGAGGTGCATCTTGCGTTGGCAGGGGTCGGCAGTTTGCAAAATGCGTTGCAACAACAGTGTCAGCAACTGGGGATCGCCCATCGGGTCCATTTTCTCGGGCTGGTCGAAAACATGCCGCGCTTCTATCAGGGGCTGGATCTCTTCTGCCTCCCCTCACTGGCGGAGGGGATGCCGCTTTGCGTGCTGGAAGCGCAGGCGTGCGGGGTACCGGTGGTGATGAGCGATGTGGGGGCGGCCAGAGAGATCGTCTGTCAGGCCAGCGGCCATATCCTGTCGGAGCGGGATCCCGACCGCCTTGCCCAGCTTCTGGCACAAGGGTTGCTGCAGTGCCATAGCCTGCGTGCCGTCACCCGTGAGTTTGTGTGCCAGCAAAGCAGCTTGAGCCGGATGGCTCAGGCCTATCAGCAGCTTTACAGCCGCTGATCAAGCGACCCGATGACCAGAGGAGCATCCCATGGAATGGATCATGATCGTGTTCTGGCTGTGCGCTGTACTGGTGGTCTACCACCATGTCGGCTATCCCCTGCTGCTCAAATTCGGTGGTCGGCAGGCACGCAAGGTAGCCAATCCGCCGCGCCCTCTGGATCGAGGGTTCAAAACAGACGCCACCGATGAGGCGCTGCCGACCATCACCCTGCTGATGCCGGTCTACAACGAGGCGGCGACCATCGCGGCCAAGCTGCAAAACCTCGCCAGCCTCGATTACCCCGCCGACAAGCTGTGGGTGCATGTGCATTTCGACGGCTGCAGCGACAACAGTTACCCCATTGCGCTGAGCCAGCTCGGTGATCCCGCCCTGCAGCAGTTGCAGATCAGGCTGTTTGATCACCCCCGCAATCGCGGCAAGGTCACCGTGCTCAACGAGGCCATGACCCGGGTGCACAGCGATCTGGTAGCCCTCACCGATGTCTCGGCCCTGCTGCCCATCGACAGCCTGCTGCTGGCGGTCGCCCATTTTGCCGATCCCAAGGTAGGGGTGGTCGGGGAAGCGTACCGCTTCTGGCAACCGGGCTCCCAGGGCGAGGAGAGTTACTGGCACTATCAAAGCCAGATCAAGCTCTGCGAATCGGCCCTTGGCGGCATGCTGGGGGCCCACGGGGCCTTTTACATGATGCGCCGGGAGTGCCTCACCCCGCTGGCTGCCGATACCATCAACGACGATTTCATCCTGCCGATGCAGGCCATCGCCAAGGGGTATCGGGCTGTTTATGACAATCGCTGCACCGCACTGGAGCTGGAAGTTTCCAATGCCGCGCTGGAGGCGACACGGCGCAAGCGGATCGGGGCAGGCAACACCCAGCAGCTGTTGCGGTTGCTCCCCCTGCTGCACCCCAAGTTCGGCTGGGTTGCCTTCAACTTTGCCAGTGGCAAGGGGCTGCGGGTGTTGATGCCGCTCTGCCTGACCCTGCTGTGGCTCTGCGCCATCCCGCTGGCCACCCAATCCCTGCTGTTTCAGCTGCTGCTGGGGCTGCAACTGCTGGGGTATCTGCTGGTCATCCTGATCCAGCTGACCCCTGTGCACCCCTGGCCCAATCTGTTTCGCAAGATCCACTATCTGGTACTCGGACACTGGTACAACGGCATGGGCACCCTGCGCTACTGCCTGCGCGCCCCCATACGTTTCATGTCACAGGAGAAAGCCGTATGACACACCCCATTCCAAGATTGACCCTGGTGGTCAAACGCAGCATGGATCTGCTCGGTGCCACTCTTGGCCTGCTGCTGACGCTGCCACTGTGGCCGCTGATCATGCTGGCCATCCGGCTCGATAGCCCGGGGCCTGTGTTCTTTCGTCAGCTGCGGATCGGGCGCAGCCACGCCACCCATACCGAGCTCTTTTTCATGATCAAGTTTCGCACCATGCGCGCCGACGCCGAGGCGGCCACCGGGCCAGTCTGGTGTGGCAAGGGGGACAGCCGGATCACCCGCAGCGGCGACTTTCTGCGCAAAACCCGGCTCGATGAGCTGCCGCAGTTTATCAATGTGCTCAAGGGGGAGATGTCGCTGATCGGCCCCCGTCCGGAGCGACCCGGGATCGCCAACCGGCTGGAAGATGCGGTGCCGTACTTTATCGAACGCACCTATGAAGTGGCCCCCGGCATTACCGGTCTGGCACAGGTCAATCAGGGTTACGACGAGTCGCTGGATGATGTGCGCAGCAAGCTGGCGTTCGATCTGGCCTACTCGGTCGCCCTGCTCCACCCCTGGCGCTGGCTAGTGCAGGATGTATATATCATTGGCAAGACGATCGCCATCATGGTTGGCAAAAAGGGGCGCTAATCCCGCCGCACCAACCTCAACCACACCTCGAGACCCTCAGGCCATTGCCACTGCAATGGCCTTTTTTATGGCGCTGTCCCGTCCTGAATATGGTTTACACCTTTCCCCCCAATAAATGGAGAGCCCGATGGGACAAGGTGTGAAACGGACACAGCGCGATTACTCGCT
>NZ_JBFODN010000054.1:0-6265 GCF_040908345.1 Aeromonas sp. R3-1 | reverse complement strand
CATCAACCAGTTGCCGCTTTGGGCGGCGAGGGTTGCGAGCTCGCGCCAGGGGCCTTGATCCCCGTCCATACTGAACACCCCTTCCGAGACAATCAGTCCGCGATTTGGCTCAAGCTGCCGTTCAAGGGCCACCATATCGTTGTGGGCAAAACGCTTCATCTTGCAGGGGAGCTGGCTGCCCATCTCCTGCAAAGAGGCGTGGTTGAGTTTGTCCTGCCACAGCAGATGCTCTTTGCCAAGCAGGGCTTTGAGCACCGCCTGATTGGCGGAAAAACCGCAGTTGAACAGCAGTACCGCCTGCACCCCGAGCCACTCGGCCAGGGTCTCCTCCAGCTCTTGGTGGGCACGACTGTAACCGGTCACCAGTGGCGAGGCGCCGGAGCCCGCACCATAGCGCTCAATCCCCGCGTTGAAGGCGGCCTTGATGGCGCCGTGATCCGCCAGTCCCAGATAGTCGTTGGCGGAAAAGTTGAGGTAGTCGCGCCCCGCAACCTTGAGCCGCCCGCCACTCGCCCCGTCGGTCGCGATGCGGTTGCGCAGCAGGCCAGCCTGTTCGCGCCCGGCCAGCGCCGCGCTCAACCCAAAGGGGCCCGTTACTGCTGGGCCAGTCATGACCGCGCAGCCCCGGCACGGGGGCGGGTGGCGTCATAAAACATCTCGGCAGGTTCGTTCTGGCGGCTCACCTCGGCCAGCAGTTCCTCTTCTTGAACCTGATCAGGCTTCTGGGCCCGCTGGGCGGGACGAATACCGAGTCGCTTGAAGAGCTGCATGTCGCTGTTCTCGTCCGGGTTGGGAGTGGTCAGCAGTTTGCAGCCGTAGAAGATGGAGTTGGCCCCGGCCATAAAGCACATCGCCTGCATCTGCTCATTCATCTTCTCCCGCCCGGCTGAGAGACGTACATGGGAGGTGGGCATCATTATGCGCGCTACCGCGATGGTGCGGATAAATTCGAACGGATCGAGGTTCTCCTGATCCTCCAGCGGCGTCCCCTTCACCTTGACCAGCATGTTGATGGGCACACTCTCCGGGTGCCGCGGCAGATTGGCGAGCGCCATCAAGAGGCCCGCCCGATCTTTCGCCTGCTCGCCCATGCCGACGATACCACCGGAGCAGACCTTCATGCCGGCGCTGCGCACATGCTCCAGCGTATCGAGCCGATCCTGATAGGTGCGGGTGGAGATGATCTCGCCGTAAAACTCCGGCGAGGTGTCGAGGTTGTGGTTGTAGTAATCGAGCCCCGCGGCCCCCAGACGCGCCGCCTGATCGGCGGTGAGCATCCCTAGCGTCATGCAGGTCTCCATCCCCAGCCCGCGCACCTCCTCGATCATCCGGATGATGTAGGGCATGTCCTTCTCTTTGGGATTGCGCCAGGCGGCCCCCATGCAAAAGCGTGACGAGCCATTGGCCTTCGCTTCGCGGGCCCGCTCCAGCACCTTTTCCACCTCCATCAGCCGCTCGGCCTCAAGACCGGTGTGGTAACGGGCGCTCTGGGGGCAGTATTTGCAATCTTCCGGGCAGGCGCCGGTCTTGATGGAGAGCAAAGTACTCACCTGCACTTCATTCGGGTCAAAGTGGGCGCGGTGGACGGTCTGGGCCTGAAACAGCAGATCATTGAACGGCAGGGCAAACAGGGCCTGAACCTCGGCGAGGGTCCAGTCATGACGAAGGGCGTGATCGCCCGCGGTGAGAGCATTCATACATGGCTTCCGGTTGTTATTAGTGGGATCCTGCGCCCGCCATCTTGGGATGGACGGCCACAGAACCCGCCGCCGGGCCCGCGCGCTCAAGGTGATGCGCAGTGCCAAGTGGCTGAAATTGTTGGCTAGTGTAGAGAGCACGCGTAGACTGTCAACACCGACCAGATCAAACTAATTGACAACAGAACAACAAATGACCAATCAAGAATTCGACCTGCACCACATCTGGCACCCCTATACCTCACTCACTCACCCCCTGCCCTGCTATGAAGTGGCCAGCGCCAAAGGGGTGAAGATCACTCTCAGCGATGGCCGCGAACTGGTGGATGGCATGAGCTCTTGGTGGGCTTGCGTGCACGGCTATCAGGTGCCGGAGTTGGACGCCGCCGCCACCGCCCAGCTCGGCAAGATGTCCCACGTGATGTTTGGCGGCCTCACCCACGCCCCGGCGGTCGAGCTCTGCCGCAAACTGGTGGAGATCACTCCGAAGGAGCTCGATCGGGTCTTCCTGGCCGATTCCGGCTCGGTGGCAGTGGAAGTGGCGCTCAAGATGGCGCAGCAGTACTGGCACGCCAAGGGGACGCCCAGAGCCAAATTTGTCGCCCTGCGCAGCGGCTATCACGGCGACACCTTTGGCGCCATGAGCGTCTGCGATCCCGATGGCGGCATGCATGAGCTCTACAAGGGATTCCTGCCGGAACACTATTTTGTCGACGCGCCGAGCTGTCGCTTCCACGCCGAGTGGGACGAGCAGTGCGTGGTGGAGCTGGCGACGCTCATGGCGGATCATCACGAAGAGATCGCCGCCATCGTGCTTGAGCCCATAGTGCAAGGGGCTGGCGGCATGCGCTTCTATCACCCCCGCTACCTGCAGTGGGTGCGCGCCCTGTGTGACGAGTTCGGTGTGCTGCTGATTGCTGACGAGATCGCCACCGGCTTTGGCCGTACCGGTCAGCTGTTTGCATGCGACTGGGCGGGGATCAGCCCCGACATCATGTGTCTGGGCAAGGCGCTTACCGGCGGCTACCTCACCCTCTCGGCGACCCTGACCACCGAACATGTCGCCCGTACCATCTGTGACGGCAAGGCGGGCGTCTTTATGCACGGCCCCACCTTTATGGGCAACCCGCTCGCCTGCGCGGTGGCCAACGCCTCCATCGATCTGCTGCTGGCCTCACCTTGGCAGGAGCGGGTGCGCGCCATCGAGCATCAGCTGCGTACCGAGCTGGTGGAGCTGACCCTGCACCCGGCGGTCGCGGATGTGCGGGTGCTCGGTGCCATCGGGGTGGTGGAGATGAAGGAGCGGGTGGACGTGGCGCGCATCCAGCGCAAATTTGTCGAACTGGGCGCCTGGATCCGCCCCTTTGGCAAGCTGGTCTACCTGATGCCCCCCTTCGTTATCACCCCTGAAGAGTTGCGGGTATTGACCGGCGCTATCCGTCAGGCCATCACCGAAGGCGAGTTTTAATGCATGCAGCGGGCGGCCATCGCAGCCGCCCGTTTGACTACCGGCATTTGATATATAAAGAGGACAACTTTATCCACTTCAGTGCAGTTTCACTTGCCGTAATGTGAGCAAAACACCAGACCTGAGGCCCCAAGAGGGGTAAACTGCTGCGGTTTTACCATCAAGAAAGACTGCTCATGCGCCTCTCCATTGCTGCCAAAATCAACTTTTTCCTGCTCTTCATCTTCTCCATGGTACTGGTCTTCTCCGCAGCCTATCAGGCGGTGCGCGAGCGCGATCTCATCCTGACCCTCATCAAGGAGCAGAGCCGCGAGCAGACCGAAGCCTACTTTGATGGCCTCAACATGCTGATGCTGACCGGCAAGATGGATGCCCGCGATACTCTGCGCGGCAAGTTTCTCGACCACGCCCATGTGGAGGATGCACGCATCGTTCGTGGCGACGCGGTGAGCAAACAGTTCGGGCCGGGACGGGAGACAGAACAGGTAAAGGATGAGTTTGATGAGCTGGCTCTGGCGGGCAAAGGGAGTCTGGAGGTGGTGCACAACGGCATGCACAGCCGTCTGGTGGTCACCCGACCGCTGCTGGCCAAGAAGGATTTTCGCGGCACCGACTGCACCAGCTGTCATCTGGTGCCGGAGAACACTGTGTTAGGGGCGGTGCGCTTTGACTACTCCCTCGATTCGCTGTTTACCCGGGTCGAGCAGAATATCCTCACCTCGGCGCTCATTCTCACCGGCATCTTCGGGATGGGACTGCTGCTGACCCTCTGGGTCATCCGCACCTGGATCGTGCGCCCCCTCAACCAGTTGACCCGCTCCATGGAAGAGGCCACCGACTTGCACGACTTCGGCCACCGGCTGGAGGGGGATGACGGCGACGAGATTGGCCGGGTGGCGGTGGCCTACAACCAGATGCTCGACAGTGTGGAGCGCCAGCTCGGCAAACGCACCAAGGC
The DNA here is from genome assembly GCF_040908345.1 of Aeromonas sp. R3-1. NCBI lineage: Bacteria > Pseudomonadati > Pseudomonadota > Gammaproteobacteria > Aeromonadales > Aeromonadaceae > Aeromonas > Aeromonas sp. R3-1. The sequence goes on along the minus strand of NZ_JBFODN010000054.1, from coordinate 2,142 downwards.
CAGCAGGCAGGAGCCGGATCAGCCCCGCTAAGACGAACGCTTAACCGACGTAGTAGAAAAGCAGACTGGCGATCAACACCAGTAGCAGGATGGCCAGATTGACATGCCGGGAGTCATCCTGACGGCGGCTGCGCTTGCGCTCCAGCAGCAACACCGCCAGCGTCAGGGCGCAGCAGCTCCAGAGCCCGTAGACCAGCCAGGGGGTAAGGGCCGGGTCCCAATAATCGCGCACCTCGATCCCGCCATAGACCAGAAAACCGTAGGCAATTTCGGGGCGGGCATAGTGGTAAAGGGAGAGCAGCACGATAAAGCCGCCCCAGCAGAGCATCACCAGCCCCTGCAACACCCGTGTCAGCCAATCTGGCCCATGCCGCCGATCTTTCACCCACCTCTCCTGCGCCCGTGACACTCTTGTTGAGTGAACCATGCCGAAAACCCCACCAGAGTCCGACATTTTTGCTTGTTTATCAAACCCGCGCGGGTAAGATTGACGGCTTAGTCTGCCATGGTGGGCCATCTGTGCCCGGGCCAGACTCCCTAGTGTTGCAAATAGCGCTGCAAGAACAAGCTGGAGACAATATTTCGATGACGCACGCATCCGTAGTAGATGTGCTGGCCGGTAAGTATCCGGTCGGCACCACCCAAACTGTCAAAGGGTGGATCCGGACTCGCCGTGATTCCAAGGCGGGGATCTCATTTTTGGCCATTTCCGATGGCTCCTGTTTCCATCCGGTACAGGCAGTTGTCCCCAATACCCTGGCCAATTACGAGAATGAAGTGCTGCGTCTGACCACTGCCTGCTCCGTGGAAGTGACCGGCGTGGTTGCCGCCTCTCAGGGCAGCGGCCAGGCTTTCGAACTGCAGGCGACCGAGGTGAAGGTAGTCGGTTGGGTCGAAGATCCGGACACCTACCCGATGGCTGCCAAGCGCCACAGCATCGAATACCTGCGTGAACAGGCCCACCTGCGCCCGCGCACCAACATCGTTGGCGCCGTGACCCGCGTTCGTCACTGCCTGGCGCAAGCCATCCACCGCTTCTTCCACGAAGAGGGTTTCCTCTGGGTTGCGACCCCGCTCATCACCGCCTCTGACACCGAAGGTGCCGGCGAGATGTTCCGCGTCTCCACTCTGGACATGGAAAACCTGCCGCGCACCGACGCCGGCAAGGTGGACTACAACGAAGATTTCTTCGGCAAAGAGGCTTTCCTGACCGTATCCGGCCAGCTGAACGCCGAAACCTATGCCTGCGCCCTCTCCAAGGTCTACACCTTCGGCCCGACCTTCCGCGCTGAAAACTCCAACACCAGCCGCCACCTGGCCGAGTTCTGGATGGTTGAGCCGGAAGTGGCCTTCAACGATCTGGAAGATAACGCCGCACTGGCCGAAGCCATGCTGAAGTATGTCTTCAACGCCGTACTGACCGAGCGTCGCGACGATCTGGAGTTCTTCGCCCAGCACGTGGACAAGGATGCCATCGGCCGTCTGGAGCGTTTCGTCTCCTCCGACTTCGCCCAGATCGACTACACCGACGCCATCGAAGTGCTGCAAAACTGCGGCAAGAAGTTCGAGTTCCCGGTCTCCTGGGGTATCGATCTCTCCTCCGAGCACGAGCGCTATCTGGCCGAGGAGCACTTCAAGTCTCCGGTGGTGGTGAAGAACTACCCGAAAGATATCAAGGCCTTCTACATGCGCCTCAACGACGACGGCAAGACCGTTGCCGCGATGGACGTACTGGCACCGGGCATCGGCGAGATCATCGGTGGTTCCCAGCGTGAAGAGCGTCTGGACGTGCTGGATGCACGTCTGGCCGAGATGGGCCTGAACAAGGAAGATTACTGGTGGTATCGCGACCTGCGTCGCTTCGGTACCGTGCCGCACTCCGGCTTCGGTCTGGGCTTCGAGCGTCTGGTTGTATACGTGACCGGCATGGGCAACGTCCGCGACGTGATCCCGTTCCCGCGTACTCCGCGTACCGCCGAGTTCTGATCAGCGGCATCTTGCCACTGCATTGCACAAGCCGACCTGTGGGTCGGCTTTTTTATTGTCACTGTCCCGTCCTGAATATGGTTTACACCTTTCCCCCCAATAAATGGAGAGCCCGATGGGACAAGGTGTGAAACGGACACAGCGCGATTACTCGCT
>NZ_JBFODN010000053.1:0-10497 GCF_040908345.1 Aeromonas sp. R3-1 | reverse complement strand
GCGTTGAAATACAGAACCCCCGATGCGGCACATAGGGGGTTCTGAGTAGAGAAATGCTAGTTGAAAATGTGTAAACCTATTTCAGGACTAGACACGCATCGTTGTGGCACGTCCGCGGTGATCACTGAGAAGCCAGCGGCCTGGTCGCCATCATCTGGCCCTATCCATCCACAGGCCTGATATCCGCGTGACCCACTGCAGAAACCCGAGCGTTGCGTGATCACCGAAGCAATCCGCCTCCTGCTACCTCTAACACCGGCACATAAAAAAACGAGTAGCCAGCGGCCACTCGTTTTGACAGGTTTCTCCGTGATTCAGGCGCCGTAGACGGCCAGAATATCGGTCACCCTGTTGTTGACGCTGTACCCGCGGGCTATGGTGTTGCGCGCCGCCTGACTCATTTTGCTGCGCCCCCCCCCATCGCTGCGCAGCCAGTAGTTGACCAGCTCCGCCATATCCCGCACATGGCCAGGCTCCACCAGCCAGCCATTGGATTTGTGATCGATCAGATTGACCAGACCCCCCACCGCAAAGGTACAGACGGGAATACCGTGAGCCATCGCCTCCAGCGCAACCAGCGGCAGCCCTTCAAAGCGGGAAGTGATGCAAAGCAGGTCGATGTTGTGCCACTCATTGGCCATGTTCTGGAAACCATGAAGCTGGACGCGATCACCATACTGCTGCAACAAGGCACTTTTCATGGGGCCATCCCCGTAGAGATGAAACGCCCCCTCCGGGCAGAAGGCGGCCAGCTGGCAGAATGCCTCCGGCCCCTTTTCCGGCGAGAGGCGGCCGACAAAGGCAATCCGGTTGCCAGTTACCGTAGCCGGCGTCGCAGGCATGGGGACAAAGTTGCTGATCACCGTGCTTGGCACAGGCAATTTGCGAGCGATGGGCTCGCTTACTGCAATACACTTCGCAAAACGCGCTGTGGTGCGATCCAGCCAGCTGTAAAACTTCAGCAATCCCTCCCCGTCATCCCCACTGTGAAAGGTCGAGACCACCGATTTACCGGTGAACCAGGCCGTCAGCCGCCCCAGCACCCCGGCCTTGTAGCCGTGGGTATGGATCAGCACAGAGGCAGGCTGGCGGGCCAGACGGCGCATAAAATCGCGGCTGTTTTGGCACACCTCGTAGGGCAAGCCCTGTTGTTTGAGCAGGGTCGTAAAGGGGGTCATACCGTGGTTGCTCACCAGCACTATGGTGGGGCGAAATCCCCTGGCCAGCAGATCGTTGGCCAAGTGGATAATGTGAACTTCTATTCCACCGACCTGACGCGCATCGATGGCCAGCCAGATCTGCTGCATGGGTAACATAAGGCCCTCCTCCCGTGGCTCCATGCCACCTGAAATGAGGCTTTGCATAGAGCGGGCCAGTCAGGCAAAGAGGGGCTGGATCAGGCGCCGGGACAGGCGACCAGCAAGAGGGTCATGTCATCGAGGGCGGCATCATTGATGCGCTCATCAAACCAGCGGGCAATGCGATGAGCCAGTTGCTCAAGACCGGGCCCCGAAGTCAGGCAGATCTCTTTTAGCTGCGACTCCCAGCGCTGGCGCTCTGCGGCATCACGACTATCGAGCAGACCGTCGGTCCAGAACAGCAGGATCTCGCCGGGCTTGAGCTGACGCTCATTGGTCACGAAGTGGGGATCCGGGCGCAAACCGGGCAAGGGGCCGGTCACGCCGACCTGACGGATGGTGCCGGGCCCGACCAGCCAGGGCGCAGGGTGGCCCGCACTGGCCCACTGCACCCGTCCCTCGTTGCCGAGTTCAATGCAGAGGGTGGTGAGCAGGGTAGCCCCCAATAACGGATCACTGTGAACCGCATTGGACAAGATGGTCAGCAAGCGGGCGGGGGCACGCTCCAGATCGTGGGCGGTCAGCAAACCGCGCAGATAACCGGCATAGGCATGGGCAAAGAACTTGGCTTCTGCATCGTGGCCCATCACATCCCCGAGCCACAGCACCCGATCCTTGACCAGCAGAAAGTCCCCGCCCCCCACGGTGGCCGCGCGGGTTTGCAACGCCAGCTGGTATCCCCCTATGGAGGTGGCGGGCAATAACGGGCGCAGCGCTGAGGTCATGCGCTGATCCAGCTGTTCGCCCCATTGCGACTTGAGCTGCTGCGAGCGTTGCAGCACCCGCGAAACCGCCAGCAACAGGTCCTGCTTGGTGATGGGCTTGACCAGAAAGTCATCGATCCCCAGCGCCCCCGCCCGACTCTGGGTCCACTGATCCTGATGACCGGTCAGGAAGATAAAGGGCACCCCCTTCATCTTGGGATCCTTCATCAACTGCTGGCGCAGCCCAAAGCCATCGATCCCCTCCATCTCGATATCGGAGAGCACCAGCGCGGGGGGCTGCTTCCCGAGCGCCAGCAGGGCGGCATGGGAGTCGGCATAACTTTCAACCCGGTAGTGCTCATGGAGATAGGCGGTGAGCAGGGCACGCATCACCTTGTCATCATCGATCACCGCGATCACCGGCAGTTGGTTGACTGGGCCCTGCTGGCGAAGGGTCACGCGATTACGCTCACCGTCGCGAGAGAAGTGCACCTCGGCAAACAGCTGGTGCACCAGCGCCAGCCCGTATCCCCCCTCCTGCAGCTCATCGGGTAACGGCGCACTGGCAAGACCGGGTTGCGGGCCGCCATCATCCTCCAGTATCAGACTCAAGCCCGTTTCATCCTCTTTCAGCGTGAGCCAGAGCCGGGTCGCGGGAGGCGCTGTGTGTTTGACGCTATTGGTGGCCAGCTCACTGAAACAGAGCAGCCAGTTGGCTTGATCCTTTGGGGAGACCTGAAACAGGGAGAGTCCCTGCGCCAGCCGGTTGCGCAGTTCGCGCACCGCCTGCAGGGTTGCCGGAGCAGATCGCAACCAGTCATCCATATCGGGCCTCCATCAGCGGGCGATCAGATCCGGAAATTGAGCAAGGCACTGCGCCGACACCAGCGCTTGAGCCATTCGGTCACCCGATTGCTGGGCAGCCGGTTGAGCTCGCGCAGGATCTCGCTGGCCAGCCCCGGGTTGAGTTTGTCGTTATAGACAGCGCCAATCAGATTGGCCTCGGCACGAGTCAGTTTATCCACCGCACTTTGTACCACGGTCGTCGGGGTCACCCCCGCCAGTACCACCAGCAGCGCCCCTTCACAGGCCCCACACACCTGATCGGCCGGAATATTGCCCCGATTGAGAGCGGTGAGCGGCGAGGTATCGAAGATCACCACATCGTAATGCTCCAGCCAGCGAACCAGCAGCTGGCGCAAGGTATCCTTGTTGCGAAAAGCCATCAGATCCTTGCCCGGCGCCGGGAGCAGCGACAACGACCGACCAGTGGCCACAGGCTCGGGCACATCATTGGGCCCCCAGGCAACCGCCGTGGCGCGGCCGGGGTGATAGAGATTGAGATCCACCAGCAGGGTGCGCAGCCCATCCGCCTCCGAGCGCCTTGCCAGCGCATCGCAGATGGAGCTCACCCCCTCTCCCCCTTCTGACGAGGTGACCGCCAGCGAGCGGATCCCCCGGGCGACCGTCGCCGCATAGAGGGATTCGAGCTCCAGATATTGAATGGGGATGCTCATATCAAAGCGTCCCGACCAGTGCCACCACCGAGATCGTGGTCAGAATGTCGCGCATGCCATCCATGAAAATGGCCCAGTTGCTGCTCTTGCTGTCAGGGATAAATACGGTGTCCCCTGCGCGCAGCACCGGTAACTGGCTAAAGTCGGGCTCTTTGGCAAAGCCGTCGAGATCGAAGCTGCGTGCCTGATCCCCCTGACCACTGGTGGCCATGTTGATCACCACAATCTTCTTGATATAGGCGCTGCTAGTCGGGCCCCCCGCCTCGGCCAGCAGATCCAGCAGGGTCATGGAGGAGTCAAAGCGGTAACGACCAGGGCGGGCTATCGCTCCCAGCACCCGAATGGTGTTCTCCTTGGGCTCGTCGAGCCAGGGGCGATTCTTCTCCGGCAGATAGATGGAGTCGCCGGGCAGCACCTTGGGCAGCAAGGTCTCATCGCCGGTTTCAAAGTAGAGGGCAAGGTCGAGCTTGCTGACCCGCGCAGTGCTGCCACTGCGATGGGCGATGCGCACATTGCGCAGATCCGCCGCCGCAGTCGGACCATCGGCGGCCGACAGGATGTCGATAAAGCCCATCTGCTCATTGAAGGCATAGCGACCGGGGGCCCCGACCTGACCGAAGATATAGATGGAACTGTCCGGTGACTGGCGCACCCACTGGGACTTGTTGTCACTGGGATCGGTGGGCAGCTCGGGGATCATGATGGTGAATCCGGCCCGGATCTTCGGCAGGCTGGCCAGCGCCCCGCCCTGATGAAGGAACTTGTCGAGATCAAACAGGGTCGGCGTGGCCTGCCCCCCTTCGGCGGTCAGGATCTGCACCTTGGCGATATCGGCCCGCTCGTTGGGCCCTCCGGCGTGGGCGATCAGATCCAGCAGCGACATTTCGTCAGACCATTCATAGCGGCCCGGGATCCGCACCGCCCCCATCACCATCACCGCCCGCCCGGGTGCCACTTTCAACCAGGACTTCTCGTTGATATCGGTCTTTTCCGGCACAAAGATGGCGTCACCGGGTTTGACTTGAGGCAGCGCCTTTTGCATCCCTTCGGTATAGGCCTGCAAGTCGATGGGCTCGATCGTGCCATCGGTGCGCAGCAAACGGATCTGGCGACTCTCGGCATAGCGGGTCGGGCCACCGGCATTGGCCAGAATATCGAGGAAGGAGTCCCCTTCCCGCCCCTCATAGGCGCCGGGTTTGAACACCTCGCCCATGATGTAGATGGTGCGTGCTCCCCGCTTTATCTGCTCTTCATCCTTGGGCACGAAAATGGTGGCGCCCGGCGCCAGATTGGGCAGCAGCTTGTTGTTGCCGGAGTCGAGATAGGCTTTGAGATCGAACAGTTCGGGGGCATCACCATTGATCACCCGGATCCGCTCCACCCCGGCAAAGCGGGTCACCCCACCGGCCCGCATCAGCAGATCCACGATGGAGTTGCCGCTCTTGAAACTGAAGGCGCCGGGGCTGTTGACCTCGCCAAATACCTTGATCGCCTTGCCGGTATCGCCATCCCCGCCTGCCGCCAGGGTTGCCGCATCAAAATCTATTTGCACGTTGCCGATCAGCGGAGAGGCGGGTACGAACACTACATCGAGGGATTGCAATGGCGGCAACACGCTGGCATCGCCGGTATCGAGATAACGCTTGTAGTCGAAGCTAGAGACCGTGCTGCCGCGCCGCACCTGCATGTTGTTGAGCTGGGCACCGGGCACCAGACCGCCAGCGGCATCGAGGGCCATCTGCACGTTGCCATCGGGCGCCAGATCATAACTGCCGGGTTTTTTGACATAGCCCATCACGCTGATCAGCAGCCGCTTCTCCAGCAAGGTGACGGTCAATTGAGAGAGGTTGTTGTAAACAGGTTTGAGGGCGGTGCGGATCAGCTCATCCGCCTGTTGCAGGGTCTTCCCCCCCACCACTAGGTTGCCGACTTCAGGCAGTGCAATCTCCCCCTGCTTGTTGATCTGGAAAGGCTGATCAAAAGCAGGCTCACCGGGTTGCACTATGGCCAACCGATCACCGGGAGCCAACAAGGTGGAGGCCAGTAACGGGCAGGTGAACAACAGCAAGAGAACACAGATCAATCCTTCGAGAGCGCCCCGTTTCATAGACATCCTTTTCGTCTGTTACGTCTGCCCCCATTGGCGTAAGGGGAGCCCTGACCAATCAGCACGACAGCCATCCGCTGTTGTCTGTTGCAGCCGCAAACGTACTTGTTGTAGTGATTGTGCCAACACGGTCTGACGCCAGGCTACATCCGACCAGAGCCGTCCGTGCATATCCCGTTCGATATCAATACGTTGAGATTGTAGTCGTTTCAACTCGGCAGGCATACACCCCTGCAGACTCGCTTGCTTTAATTCCGTCAGCTGCAAGTCGAGTTCCTTCTGACGCTCATCATAACGAGACCAGACCCGCCGTTCATCCTCATTGACCGGAATACGGGTGGGTCTTGCCTCTGCCATGCCGCCATACCCCTGTGGCGGCCACTGCGCACAACCCGACAGCAGAATGGACGAGAGCAGGATACCAAAGCATTTCATGATGCAGCGGCCATCATGCCACGGGAACGCATATAGGCCTTGATGCTCTCATGGCAGGGGATCACCCGGTCGATATGCAGCATCTCCAGCAGGTCATGGGGTTGACCGGGTCCGCAGACAAGGGCCATCTGATGCCCGTTCATAATCAATCTTTTATAGAGAAATACCAAGGCTCCGATCCCCGACGAGTCGATAAAATGAACATCGCTGATATCGGCCAGGATATCTCCCGAGTGGGTCGAGAGGGTTTCAAACAACGGGCGGAGCTCACTGACGGCCATCGCGTCAAACTCGTTTTCCAGTACCACTACCTGGATATCATTAAGGGTGTAAGTCATGCTTTCCATCGCTAGCTCCTTGTCGACTCTCAGACTATTTGCTGTCACGGCATTCAGCACGCTGCAAATGTTATGCCGAGCAGTGCCACGGCACTTGTTCTCCAAATGATACTCTTTGCGCCTTATTCACCGACACCCACTCCTCGTTTTGATTGCCAAATTGCAATTAACCTCCCCCGCACGTTGCAAACTGCAATTCACCTTGGCCGAGATCGCCCGATAACAGGCTAAATGGCTGATAATTCGAGCCCATTAGACTGGGCCCGATTATTGCTTGCCTTTGCACACAGCTCACAAGCCACCGTTGGCTCGGCCCCCATGCCGCCATTTTCCAGGAAGGAGAGACCATGAAAGCAGGCCTTTACATCGCACCACTGCTGGCAGCCCTTTGCGGCACCGCATACGCAGCCCCCTCCCCTGACAGCGCCGTGTTGAAGGTTGAAGGCGCCATCAGCAGCCCCACTCATCAGGCTCTGGCCCTGTGGGACAGCGCCATGCTGGATCAACTGCCGGTACACGAAATCAAAACCCATACCCCCTGGTATGACGAAGCCAAGACCTTTCGCGGCCCGCTGCTGCAAGATGTATTGGCCAAGGTCGGGGCAACCGGCAAACAGCTCACCATTACCGCGCTCAATGACTACTCGGTACAGGTGCCGACCAGCGATGCCGAGCAGTATCGGGTCATCCTCGCCCGCACGATCAATGGCAAGCCACTGTCGGTGCGTGACAAAGGGCCGCTGTTCCTTGTCTATCCGTTCGATCAATATCCCGAACTGCAAAACAAGCTCTATTACGGTCGGGCTATCTGGCAGATCAGCGCGATAAAAGTGGAGTAGATCCTATCATGCGTTCCATGGCGGCCAGTCAACGTTTCTTGTTTGTGGTGCTTTGTGTGCTGCTCCTTGCCTTTGCCGGTATTGGTACCATCCAGTACCGGCAATTTCAGGATCTGCAGCGCAGTACCAGCCAGGGCGAAGACAACGTGATGTGGAACTATTTCCAGCTCTATAACGAAGCGCTGCGTTTTCAAAGCTCGCTGCTCCATGAGTCGCAACCGACCTTCCAGCTCAGATACGATATTCTGGTCAGCCGCATGGATCTGGTGTTGGAGAGCAAGGATCGCAGCCTGCTTCAGCAAACAGAGATCTACCAGCAGGCAAGCAAAGCCATTCGATCCTACATCTCTCTGGCGGATATCTGGCTCGGCCCGGAAGCCACCAAGCCGCTCGACAATCTTGCCCATCAGGAGCTGCGCCAACAGCTTGCCTCCCTACTCCCCCTGCTCCATCAGCTGACCCTGGAGGTGAACCAGCAGGCGACCCTGTTTGATGTGGCGCGTCGCGACAGCGTGAGGGAGCAGATCATCACGACGACACTCATCGCGACCCTGCAATTTGCGCTGCTCTTTGTGCTCGCCCTGCTGATCTGGCGGCAAATGAATATCTCGTTTCTGCAACACAAACTGATGCAGCAGCTCAATGACAAACTGCTGCGGGCAAATCAGGCAGCAGAGGCAGGCACAAGAGCCAAAAGCAGCTTTTTGGCCAACATGAGCCATGAAATTCGCACCCCCATGAATGGCATTCTCGGCATGCTCTCACTGCTGGCCGACCGGGATATGGATCCGAGGGAGCGAGACTATCTGGAGACGGCGCGCGAATCGGCAAACCATCTGCTCGGTCTGCTTAACGACATTCTGGATGTATCCAAGCTGGAAGAGGGCAAGATCGAGCTGCAACTGGCTCCCCATCACTTGCCCCAGCTGCTGGAGGATATCCGGGCCCTGATGCAGAGCAACTGCGATGCGAAAGGGATCAAGCTGACCCTGGCTGTTGCCCCCGATACGCCGGAGTGGTTGATGATCGACCCGCTGAGGGTGCGCCAGATCCTCTTCAATCTGGTGAGCAATGCCATCAAGTTCACCCATCAGGGAGAGGTCAATATTCGCGTTGATAGCACCCTGTTGGAGCAGGATCGCCACTCGATACGCATCTCGATCCAGGACACCGGGATCGGCATGAGCAAAAGTCAGTTAAAGAACCTGTTTCAACGTTTCGCCCAGGCGGATGTCTCGATCACCCGCCAATATGGCGGATCGGGCCTGGGACTTGAAATATCCCGTAACCTCGCACGCCTGATGGGCGGCGATATCTCGGTAGAGAGCAGCGAGGGACATGGCAGTACTTTTACCTACATCTGGCCCGCCAGAGCCACGACCCCCTCAATTGTTTGCCTGCCGTCCAAGCCGCTGGATCAGGAGAGCTATCGCATCTTGCTGGTTGATGACAATGCCACCAACCGCAAGGTGATCGGCGCCATGCTCGACTCCGTGGGCCATCAGGTCACACTGGCCGTTCAGGGAGAAGAGGCGCTGGAGAAACTGGGTCACACCGAATTTGATCTGGTGTTGATGGATGTCCAGATGCCAGTGATGGATGGCCTGGTGGCCACCACCCGGATCCGCACCTCCCAGATGCCTTGGGCAGATATCCCCATCATCGCCCTGACTGCTGATGCGATGCCGGAATCCAAGCAATACTATCTTTCCCATGGCATGAACGGGTATATCACCAAGCCCATCAATAAAGAGACGCTGTTAAGCGAGATAAACAGACATATTTCCCATGGGCGGCTCAAATACAACACGGCCATGCGTGTCACCAAGCAATAAAACCGCGGATTCCGGGCTACTGATTGCTCATGTGGGGCAACATTGACCTCTGCAGGCAACTGAATGGGCTTGGGTCTGGAACCCACGCAGGCAAGCCGCTTCGCAACAGCTGCACGGGCCGTCAGCTTGTCTCGGGTATGCAGGGATTTGTTGATCTCTTTACGACGACCACAGGGGAGCGTGGTGATTTTCCGGTAATACCAGATGCCGTGGGGACTGAGCCAGAGATTCATCGATGAGCTCCTCGTCGTCCACACAAAGTGGATGACCAAGGGCTTTAGGAAGCTAACTTATTGAATTGCAGAAACAAGTGGTGGCCCTACCAGCCACATCCCGGCACTCGAGTCCCCCGCCTTGGCTGCTACCTTCCGGTCCTGACCAGGTCGACGGGTTATCAATGCGAGAGGACCAATAGGACCACCGGCGAGGAGAATAGGCAAACTGGGCGTTCAATGCAACGGCTTTCTACCCTCCAACAGATCGTTTGCCTTATTTTTCAACAATCTGCCGAATGAATCAGCTAAACAGCATAAATTTCGCCCCCACCAGCAGCATCAGCAGGGCAAAGGCCTGCTTGAGGCGTGTGGGTGACAGGCGGTGTGCCAGCTTGGCGCCAATGCGCGCGAACTGGGTACTGGTCAGCACAATGCCCAGCAGGGCGGGCAGATAGATGTAGCCCACACTCCACTCGGGCAGATCGGCATGATCCCAACCCGCATAGAGGTAGCTGAGGCTCCCCGCCAGCGCGATGGGCATGCTGCAGGCTGCAGAGGCCGCTACCGCATTGCGCATGGGCACCGAGTTCCAGCTCAGATAAGGGACCGTGAGCGAGCCACCGCCAATACCAAACAGCGCAGACATCCAGCCAATGATGGTACCGGCAATGCCTGTGCCGAGCGGCCCCGGCATATGGCGCTCCGCTTTGGGTTTAAGGTTGAGCCCCATCTGTAGCGCCATGCTCCAAGCGAAACAACCGATGATGATATTGAGGGTGCTAGTGCTGAGCAGATTGGCGGTCATGCCGCCAAGCCAGCCCCCGATCAGCATGCCGGCGCCGAGTCGGCGGATCATCACCCAATCGACGGCGCCTGCCTCCCGGTGGGCCCGCAGCGAGCTGAATCCGGTAAAGATCATGGTGGGCAACGAGGTGCCAAGGGCCAGATGAGTAATGATTTCAGGGTCGATGCCCTGGGCGCGAAAGGTCATGACCAGCACGGGGACAATGATAAGACCGCCGCCGATCCCGAACAGTCCCGCCAGCATACCGGCAAAGGCGCCCAGCAGGAGGTAACCCATAAACAGCATAAAAATTCCTGTGTTAAACAAAAACTGGCCAACACGGCCGGGCAACAGTGGATATCTGC
>NZ_JBFODN010000052.1:0-14187 GCF_040908345.1 Aeromonas sp. R3-1 | reverse complement strand
GCGTTTTTTGCGTCTCGGGTTCATAGGGTGTTCTCCATCTGCTGGGCCGCCATGCGACGGGCCTCACGTGCCTGTTTGCTGCGCAACTCGGCGAGCAGGCTGCGGGTTTTCATGCGGGTAGAAATGATGATGCCGACCAGACACACCAGCGTCAGGCCAAATGAGAGCCAGACATAGAAGGCGTAACCGCCCATCGCCATAAAATCACTGAAAGAGGCAAAGTGCATGCTTACTTCTCCTGCTCTGCAATCTCTTTGACCCAGGGGCGATGCCACTCCCGCATCAGGAGTTCATTACGAAAACGCATCAGGGTCAGGGCCCCGAGAAACGCGGCAAACGCCAGGATCATGATCAACAGCGGCCAGAGCATCTCGGGTGAAATGGAGGGTTTGTCAAATTTGGTGATGGTAGCCCCCTGATGCAAGGTGTTCCACCACTCCACCGAGTAGTGAATGATGGGCAGGTTGATCACCCCAACCAGTGCCAGAATGCCGGCCGCACGGCCAGCGACCACCTTGTCGCTGAAGGCGTTGTAGAGAGCAATCACGCCGAGGTAGAGAAACAGCAGGATCAGTTCAGAGGTGAGCCGCGCATCCCAGACCCACCAGGTTCCCCACATCGGCTTGCCCCAGGCGGCACCGGTAAAGAGGGCAATAAAGGTAAATACGGCGCCGACCGGCGCAATGGCTGCAACCGTCATGTCCGCCATCCGCAATTGCCACACCAGGCCGATAAAGGCGGCCACCGCCATGGTGGAGTAGGCTCCCATGGAGAGAATGGCGGAAGGCACGTGGATATAGATGATCCGGAACGAATCTCCCTGCTGGTAATCCGCTGGCGCAAACGCGAGGCCCCAGACAGTACCGATCACAAACGAGAGCAGACTAATCACCACAAACCAGGGCAACAGCGTGCCTGCCAGCTGATAGGCACGCTCCGGTTTGGCATAAGGGTGCAACCATTTCCACATAGCTCACAAAACCTTTTTGTTATTAATCGTTTGGCGAGGCCTACCATACCGACCGCAGGGCAGCATCAAATACCCCGAAAGCAATAAGCGGCACTCTCCTTGATCCATCGCAACATTATTTTTTGTAAAAAGACTCCGTTCGGAGCCAAATCCGGTTCAGCTCACGGCCATCAGTTGAGGCTGACCCGCAACGCCGCCGACACAGCCAGCGGCGTCAGTGTCAAAGCCCCCACCAGCATGGCGGCCAGAATGGCAAGCTGCCCGCCATAGGGCAAGCTCATCCCCGCGGCATCGATGGCTGAGGTGGCAAAAATCAGTACCGGAATATAGAGCGGCAGGATCAGCAGACTAAGCAGCACCCCGCCTTTGCGCAGTCCCACCGTCAACGCGACTCCGACCGCGCCGAGCAGGCTCAATACTGGAGTGCCCAGTGCCAGCGTCGCGACGACAGCCAGATAGGTGTTCATATCCAGCGACAGCAAAATCGCCAGCAAGGGAGAGATCAGCAGCAGCGGCAAGCCGGTCAGCAGCCAGTGAGCGACCACTTTCGCCAGCGCCAGCAAGCCCAGCGGGTGCGGCATCAGCATCATCTGCTCCAGCGCGCCATCGGCAAAGTCATCGCGAAACAGCCGCTCCAACGACAACATGGCCGCCAATAGCGCCGCCACCCAGATAATCCCCGGGGCAATACGGGCCAGCAGTTTGGGCTCAGGGCCAATCCCTAACGGAAACAGGGTGATGACGATGAGGAAAAACCAGAGCGGGTTGAGAATATCGGAACGCTGGCGCAGAGCCATCAGCAGTTCACGGTGAATAAGGTGCATAACAGCGCGCAACATGGCGTTACTCCTGCAATGTCGATGCGAAGGGGGTCAACGAGATAGTCTTCAGCCGTCCCTGCATCAGGGTCAGATCCTGATGGGTGGTGAGGATCACCATGCCGCCCCGCTCGGCGTGTGCCAGAAAGAGCTGCTCGAGCACCTTGACCCCTTGCTTGTCGATAGCGGTAAAGGGCTCATCGAGGATCCAGAGCGCCGGTTTTTGTGACAGCCAGAGTCTGGCCAGAGCCACCCGGCGTTGCTGGCCGGCAGAGAGTTGCCCGGTCGGGTTCTCTTCAAATCCGGCCAGCCCTACCCGGGCCAATATCTGCCACAAGTCGATCTCTGTTTGCTGCGGGTGATGCAACTGCTGGTAGAACTTCAGGTTTTCAAAAGGGGTCAGCGCCGCTTTGACACCGGGCTGATGGCCGAGATAGAGCAGATTGGCATGATACTCATCACGACAGTGACGAATATTCTCCCCATTCCAGCACACCTCACCGGCAAACGGCTGCGACAGCCCGGTCAACAACCGCAACAGGCTGGTCTTGCCGACCCCGTTGGGCCCTTCAATTTGCACCAGATCGCCGGGCGCAACAGAGAAAGAGAGGTGTTCAAACAGAGTGCGATCTTCGCGCACGCAGCTCAGATTGTTAACTTGAAGCAGCATGGGGATTTTTTCAGAGAAAATGAAGCGGTCTGCATCTTAACACAGTATTGGAATACGTCTTTTCAAAGATGCAACAATTGAACTGACTGGCGACAGGGATCACAAAGAAAATATGGTAGAAAACGCCTGCTCAACACAGCTGGGGGACAAGCGGCTGCACGCCATAAAATTCAGGAAGGCAATTGCCTTCCTGAATCATCAAGAGCGACCTTTTCGCAACGATATCAAGAGCTCAGCCTCTGCCTTTGGCAACTCGCACTCACTCATGACTTCATCAAGATCGGCGCCCAGTTCGACCATCTTTGCCGCTCGGCTGTAAAGCCTGCGTTCGGGATCCTGCATGGTCAGCTCTTGCTGGCGCTCATTGACCTGCTGCATAGCCCCTTCCACCGACTGCAGACGCTGACCCATGCCAATGGCACCGGTATGGAGCTCCATCATCTGCTTGCGCAAGCTTTCCAACTGACCTTGCAGGGTTGCCACACTGGCCTCGGACTCCTGCTTGCTGCGCTTGCTCTTGAACCAGATATAAGAGGCAAACACCAAGGCAATCAGGGACATCCCCAAGGCAACCATCTCGATTATCAAAACATCACCTTACTTATCAGAGGGAACCGATATCTTCCCACTCTTCATCGGAGAGCAGCTTGTTCAAGTCAACCAGGATCAGCAGTTGCCCATCGCGGTTGCTCACCCCCTGAATAAACTTGGCGCTCTCTTCAGTACCGACCGCAGGTGCCGCATCGATCTCGGAAGAACGCAGATAAACCACTTCCGCCACGCTGTCGACCATGATGCCGATCACCTGCTTCTCGGCCTCGATGATCACAATCCGGGAGTTTTCACTCACATCACCGGAAGGCAGACCGAAACGGGAACGGGTATCGATGACAGTCACCACATTGCCACGCAGGTTGATGATCCCCAGTACGTACTCCGGCGCACCCGGCACCGGTGCAATTTCGGTGTAGCGCAACACCTCCTGAACCTGCATCACATTGATGCCGTAGGTTTCGTTTTCCAGTTGGAAGGTTACCCATTGCAGCACTTCATCTTCGGCCAGATTCTGTGCAATATTGCGCTTTTCTGTCATGTTTTTATTCCTTTTATGAAAACGTCTACTGCTAAAACTAGCAATAAAACAGCTCGATTGCAGAAGTTATCAGCGACCTTCTATGTTAACCCCACGCTCCAGCAACAGGAGCAGTTCGCGGACGTGTAACAGGGCACACATTTTTTCTTTGACCATGCCCGCCAACCAGGGGCGCTTGCCCTCCTGATGGCGCCATTTCACCTGGTCACGGTGTAACAATTCAGTCCCTTTGAGATGATGGCAGGCTAATCCCCACGGCGATTCACCAAGCATAATCAAATACTTGTAATCATCCATCTCGAGATGCTGACCCGGCATGACCCACTGGGCAGTATCGACCACATTCATCTTCTGCTCGCGGGAGGTCATGATCCCCTTGTACCAGCCAGGCTGGCCAAACAGGGAGGTGATCTCACCCAGCTGATGAATACCACCCAGCTCGGTCAACGGCACCGCAAACGTCACGCCCGCGACTTCAAAGAAAAGGGCCTGAAACTCTTTGCCGGTATCGATATTTTCCCAGGCAACCGGTTCACTGGCCTCTACCGGAGCAACCTCCAGCGCCGTCTCGGTCAGGATAGTAGTATGGGGCTCCACAACCTCGGGGAGCAGCGCCTCCGCAGGCCATTCAGGCTCTACCGGCAACATTGACTCCTCCGCCACAATCTCCAGCGGTGCGGTGAGTGTTATCTCCTGGGTGAAGGCATCATTTTCGAACTGGACTTGTCCCACCTGAGCCAATAGCTCACCAAGTTGGGCAAGCCGTGGATCGCTTTCGAGGTAAGGTGCGGCGACTACCTCGGGGACGCTTTGGGGCTGACGTTGCAACTGTAAAACAGGGGCAGATTGAACCTCTTCCACCTCATCCAGCACTAGCGGCTCATCGAGCAGCAGGGAATGGAAATAGTCATCCATCGCCCGAACTTGAATGGTATCTCTCATGCCGTCACCTCATGAACCCGTTGCCGCTCAAGGGCATCAAGATGATTGAGCAGCGTTTCATATGCATAGGTTCCACGACTCCCGGGAGAATAGATAGACGGGGGGATATGCAGCAAGCTGGCATCCCGAAACTTGGTATCAATAGGGATCACCGCATTCCACACTGAATCTCCATATTGATCCTTGATCGACTTCAAGGTCATCAGAGAGGCACGGGTGCGCTTGTCGAACATGGTCGGGATCACGGTATAACGGAACTTGTCACGCTTGGAACGCTGCATGATCTCGAATGTTTTCATCATCCGCTCCAACCCCTTGAGGGCCAGAAATTCTGTCTGGACAGGCACCAGAATGCGATCGCAGGCAGCCAGCGCGTTGACCATCATCACCCCCAGTACTGGCGGGCAATCGATCAGCACGTAATCATATTGCTCCTGAATGCGCAGCAGTGCCCGCTTCAGTACCAGTCCCATCCCCTCACGATTGCCCATCACCCGATCAAGGGTCGCCAAGGTAATAGATGCTGGCAGTAAGTTGATATTTTCGAACTTGGTCTTGAGCGTCAGTTTATTGACAAGCTCGGCTGTCGGTTTGACAGCTTGAAACAACTCATAGAGGGTTCCATCCAGGCGATCTGAATCAAAATCAAGATATGCAGTCAGCGAAGCATGGGGGTCGGTATCAATCAACAGCACCCGCTGGCCACGCTGGGCCAGGATCCCCGCAAGCGAGACCACTGTGGTGGTTTTACCCACACCACCTTTCTGGTTGGCAACCGTCCAAACAATCACTGTATCAATCCTGCCTTGTTGTTATGCGTATGCCACCACCGGGCAAGGTGATCACCTTTATCTCTCCTGCATCCACCGCCTGTTGTACAGCAGGAACCGGTTCAGCAACTACCGTAGGCGTTGCAACCACAGGTGCTGGCGGCACCCAGGCAAACTTGGAGATAGCGACCACAACCTTGCGATTCTGCAGTCTGCCCTGCTCGCTGCCGTTGTCAGCAAAGGGGGAAAACTCGCCATATGCCTCGAACGCCAGACGCTGGGGGGCGATCCCATCTGCAATCAAACCATTGAGTACCGCTTCGGCCCGAGCAGCAGAAAGCGCCCAGTTAGAACGATAAATTTCATTATTTATCTGTTGGTTATCGGTATAACCCCGAACCCTTACATAGTTATCGACCGGTTTGAGAATACTTGAAAGAGTATTAATGACCGGTGCAGCGTTTGGTCCCAAAAAGGCACTACCGCTGCCAAACAACAACCCGGAACTAAGTTCTATCGTCAGCCAATTCTCATCTTGCGTCAGTTTGACGATACCGGCATCCACCAGCGAGCCCATGCTCTGTTGCAACTGCATATCGAGTTTTGCAAGTGTCGCGCCATCTTGCAGCACTGGCACACCAGAAATAGGAGCAAGTGAAGGAGAGGGGGATGCTGGGCTTTCCAGCAATGATGGAGAAGCAGATACCGGGTTATCCAGCAGGGAATTACTCTGCCCTTCAAGCAAGCCATTGCCGCCAGACTGCATGACTCTGAACGCCTGGCTCATACCATCAATCACCGCGCGATACTTGTCCTTATTCACCAGTGCAACAGAGTAGAGCACCACAAACAAGGCAAAGATCAGCGTCATATAATCGGCATAGGAGACCAGCCAGCGGTCAAGATGCTCGCGACCCTGCAAGTGCAACCGATAGCGCTTGCGCATGGCTACTCTCCTTTCAAATAGGCCCTGAGTCGGCGTTCAACCTGCAAGCCGTTTTCACCATGGGCGATAGCCAGCAGCCCTTCCAGGGTCATCTCCTGAAAGAGTGCATAGTGATAGTGAAATGCGCGTAGCCTGTTGGCGATTGGCAGGTAGATGAGGTTGGCAAACCCCACTCCATAGATGGTTGCCACAAATGCCACTGCGATACCCGCCCCCAGTGCTGACGGGTCTTCGAGATGAAACATGGCCTGGATCAGGCCCAGCACGGCACCGATGATCCCGATGGTCGGACTGTACCCCCCCATAGCTTCAAATACCCTGGCGGCATGTTCATTGCGCTCCTGCTCGATATCGATGTCCGCTTCCAGCAGCATACGGATATCCTCTGTGGAGACCCCATCGACAATCATACCAAGCCCTTGGCGGGTAAAGTTGTCTTCCTCCTGCTCAGCCTGATTTTCAAGGGCCAGCAGCCCTTGCTGGCGCGCAAAGACGGCCCACGACTGCAACCGTTCGGCCTGCGTCGCGAGATCTTGGCGGGGAGGGGTAAAAATCCATAACAGCTGGCGCAACGCCAGCAAGATGTACTTGGCTGGGGTCTGCAACGTGACGGCACCGACGGTACCACCCAGCACGATCAAAAAAGCAGGGCCGTCCACCAGCGTCAAAAGGGAGCCGCCATGCCACAGTTGGGCAATGGCAATAGCCCCCAATGCCAGGAGCAGACCGAGCAAGCCCATGATTAGCGCCCCAACTCAACCAGAATACGCTGGGCCACCTTGTCCAGAGGGAGTGATTCGCTGGCAATCCCCGCTTTGGCTACTGCTTGGGGCATACCATATACCACGCAGGAAGCCTCATCCTGAGCCCAGATGGTTGATCCCTGCTCTTTCAGCAGTCTGGCGCCATCACGGCCATCTGCGCCCATACCGGTCAACACAATCGCCAATACCTTGTCGGCATAGGTTTTGGCCGCAGAGGCAAAAGTGATATCCACACAAGGCTTGTAATTGACCTTGTCGTTGCCATCCACGATGCGAATGCGGGCCCCTGCACCACGACCTTCCAGCAGCATCTGTTTGCCACCAGGAGCAAGATAGGCATGCCCTGGTTTAAGCACATCGCCATCTTCCGCTTCCTTGACGCCAATCTGACATAACCCGTTGAGGCGGGCAGCAAACGCGGCGGTAAAAGTGGCTGGCATATGCTGGATAAGCAGGATGGGATGGGGAAAATCCCCCGGCAACTTGGTCAGCACATTTTGCAAAGCAACAGGTCCGCCGGTAGAAGTACCGATCGCCACCAACTGATAACTCTTGCCACTACGCTTGAATGAAGCACTTGGCACAGTGCGTTGCAGGTCAGGCTGACGATCAGGAGTTCTGGACGCTGTGCTGCCCAGAGGAGCACGAGCAACCGGTTCAGGTGCTTTGGGGCGAGCAGCGGATGTCATCAGGAAGCGCTTGCGGGAGATCTCCTTAACCCGCTGTTGCAACAGTCTGACCGCTTCATCTTTGTCTCTGGCAATGTCCTCAAACTTCTTGGGCAAGAAGTCGAGTGCACCGGCGTCCAGCGCATCAAGCGTAGCCTTGGCCCCTTCATGGGTCAGGGAGGAGAACATCAGAATGGGGGTTGGGCACTTGGCCATGATCTCCCGCACCGCACTTATGCCATCCATCACGGGCATTTCGATGTCCATGGTGATCACATCAGGGCGCAGCGACATCGCCTTGTCCACCGCCTCACGTCCATTCTGGGCAGTATCAATCACCGTCAGCATGGGATCCTGATTGATGATCTCGCTCACCCGACGGCGAAAGAAGCTCGAATCGTCGACAACTAATACCTTGACTGCCATTGTTGTTTTTCTAACTCCTTGGGCCTGAGCTATTAATGTCTACGCGCATATGCTTTGAGCAGACTCGGCACATCCAAAATAAGAGCAATTCCGCCATCACTGGTAATCGTCGCACCGGCCATGCCAGGGGTGCCTTGCAGCAGATTATCGAGTGGCTTGATCACCACCTCTTCCTGACCAATCAGGCTGTCTACCACAAACCCGATTTGCTGAGTGCCAATCTGCACGATCACCACATGTCCGGTATCCTGACGTGAACGCTTGTTGGCGCCACGAATCAACCACTTGTGCAGATAGAAGAGCGGTATCGCCTTCTCGCGCACAATGATGGTGAGCTGGCCATCAACCATGTTGGCCTTTTTCAGATCCAGATGGAAGATCTCGTTCACACAACCAAGGGGAAGTGCGAAGGTCTGCTCACCCACTTCCACCATCAGAGTTGGCAGAATGGCCAGCGTCAACGGAACCTTGATTTCGAGACGGGTACCTTTCCCCCAGGTTGAATCGATGTGCACCGATCCATTGAGGCTGACAATGCTGGTTTTAACCACATCCATTCCGACACCACGGCCAGAGATATCGGAGATCTCGGCCTTGGTTGAAAAGCCCGGGGCAAAGATCAGGTTATAGGCATCGTTGTCGCTCATGCGAGCGGCAGTATCTGCATCCAGAACACCGCGACTGATTGCGATGGACTTGAGTTTCTCAGGATCCATCCCTGCTCCATCATCCTCGATGCAAAGCAGAATATGGTCACCTTGCTGGGAGGCGCTAAGGGTGATCGTCCCTTGCCGCGGTTTGCCCGCTTTCTCCCGCACATCCGGCATTTCGACCCCGTGATCGCATGAGTTGCGAACAAGGTGAACCAGAGGATCGGCGAGCGCCTCCACCAGGTTTTTATCCAGATCTGTCTCTTCGCCCACCATCACCAGCTCAATCTCTTTCTTAAGGGTTCTGGCCAGATCACGTACCACGCGCGGGAAACGACCAAATACCTTCTTGATTGGCTGCATGCGGGTTTTCATCACCGCACCTTGCAGGTCAGCCGTTACCACATCCAGATTGGCAACCGCCTTTGACATCTCTTCATCATTACTGGCAATACCCAAGCTCACCAGCCGGTTACGAACCAGTACCAACTCACCGACCATGTTCATGATGACATCGAGGGTCTTGGTATCCACCCGCACCGTCGTATCGCTTTGCACGGCACTATTTTCTGCTGGCGCAGGCGCAGCCTTGGCGGCAGGCGCTGGTGCCTTGGCTGCTTCAGCGGGTTTTGCGGGGGCTGCCGGTGCTGGTTTGGCAACAGGAGTGGCCGGTTTGGGCGGAGTCACCGCAGCAGGTGCGGCAGGTGCGGCAGGTGCGGCAGGTGCCATAGTACTCTGAGGCCCTTGACCACGACCATGCAATTCATCAAGCAGGCGTTCAAACTCATCATCATCGATAAGCTCGTCCACCTCTTTTTGCACGGACTTCAGAGGATTCACCTCTGGCGCCCCCATGTGCTGTCCCTGGCCATGGAGCTGGTCCAGCAAGGCCTCAAACTCATCATCAGTGATATCGCCAGAGCCACCCGCTATTGGGGCTGCTGCAGCCGTCTTGGTCGGTGCCCCCCCCACGCCGTGGAGCTCGTCCAGCAGACGTTCAAATTCGTCTGCAGAAATTTCATCGATCGATCCGCCGCCATTGACAGGAGCAGGCTCGCTGCTGATGGCTGTGGGTTCAACAACTTCTGGAGCAACTTCTTCAACAACTACCGGTGCTGCCGGTTCAGATTCTACAGCCGCAGCCGCACTGGTAGCAGTGCGCAGTTGCTCTTCCCCTTCTGGCTTGCACAATTCATGGAGGTCATGAAGCAAATCATCTGACGCAGGGCTGGGTGCTTCGCGATTTTGAACCTGGGCGAACATGACATTGATGGCATCCAGCGCTTGCAGGATCACATCCATCAGCTCCGCAGTAACAGTTCGCTTGCCATTACGCAAGATATCGAACACGTTTTCCGCACCGTGGCATACATCAACCAGTTCACCGAGCGACAGAAAACCTGCCCCCCCTTTCACGGTATGGAAGCCGCGAAAGATGGCATTCAACAGGTTCTTGTCATCGGGCCGCTTTTCCAAGTCGACCAGTTGTTCAGACAACTGTTCCAATATTTCGGATGCTTCGACCAGAAAGTCTTGCAGTATGTCTTCATCAACTTCGAAGGCCATGCGTCACTCCATTAGAATCCCAAGCTAGACAGCAGATCGTCCACATCATCCTGACCATTGACCACATCGGCACGAGCCTCGGGGTTCATGATAGGGCCCTCTGCTTCAATCCCGTTGACAGGAATACTACGAGTTGAATGCTCAGCAGAAGCCTCACCAAACATGGTCAGCATTTCTATTAATTTTGTTTCAACTTCCTGAACAAGCTTGATGACCTTGCGGATCATCTGACCTGTCAAATCCTGAAAATCTTGTGCCATCAGGATTTCTGTCAGCAGTTGCCGTAATTTATCGGCATCAGACTCTGAAGCCTTAATAAAATCATCAAGTTGGTGACATAAGGATTTGAACTGCCCCACGCTCATGTCACGAGACATCAGGGCATTCCAGTTCGGCATCACCAGCTGGATATTGTCATTCAGGCGATCCGCTATCGGCAAACTGGCTTCCACCGCATCCATTGTGCGATTGGCCGCTTTGTCGGTCATATCGATAACGTAGCTCAAACGTTCCCGAGCATCTGGAATGTCATGAGTAGCCAAATCGGGAATACGGGGATCGAGGCGAAATTCTTGAAGTGAATCATGCAGTTGTCGGGTCAGCTGACCTACTTTTTCAAACAGATCGGCTGCGTTGGGGGCACATACTTCGGCAAGCAGTTCATCGGCCAGCTCAAATTCGCCTTGCTCCAGATGAGCAACAAGCATCCTTGCCTGGTCGAGCGAAATCATTGCTCTCGTTTTGGCCATCATCCCTGCAGCTCCTTAGCCAATTCGTTCGAAAATTTTGTCGAGTTTTTCTTTGAGCGTTGCTGCGGTGAAGGGCTTGACGATGTAACCGTTGACGCCAGCTTGGGCGGCTTCAATGATCTGCTCACGTTTGGCTTCAGCGGTTACCATCAGTACCGGCAGATGCTTGAGCTTCTCATCAACACGTATGGCTTTAAGCAGGTCAATACCTTGCATGCCAGGCATGTTCCAGTCGGTAACTACAAACTGAAAATCACCATTTTTCAGCATCGGCAGCGCTGTATTGCCGTCATCCGCCTCATGGGTATTGTTGAATCCCAAGTCGCGCAGCAAGTTCTTGATAATCCGGCGCATCGTTGAAAAATCGTCAACAATGAGGATTTTCATGTTCTTGTCCAAAATTCCCTCCTAAATAGCCACCAGAGTGGCTCACTTACATGATGCTAAAAACGGGTTGTGTCGTGCGGATTATGCCTTAGAGTTTCATCTCAGTGTAGCCAGTACAAACACTTATAGATGCCAATCTCTCAAACGAGCACGCAATCTGTGCATTGCCTGACTGTGGATCTGGCTCACACGCGACTCGCTGACATTCAAAACCTCGCCAATTTCACGCAAATTCAGCTCTTCATCGTAGTAAAGAGAGAGAACCAAAGCTTCTCTCTCTGGTAGACGACCAATTTGCTCGGATAATTGAATCTGAAATCGCTCGGCAGCCAATTCATCGAATCCCGAGCCTGAAGGAGCATCATCGGGGTTACCGATCACATCCTCGCTGACCCCCAGATCCTCGATACCGATAATTTTGCCGCAGGAGACATCTTGCAGCATCGCATGGTAATCAGCGATGGAGACCCCCATCTCGGCAGCAACCTCGGTATCTCGCGCGTCACGCCCGTGAGTCTGCTCGACACTCTCGATCGCCTCTGCAATAGCGCGACTGTTGCGATGCACAGAGCGGGGTACCCAGTCACCACGCCGGATCTCATCCAGCATGGCGCCTCGGATGCGGATCCCGGCATACGTCTCGAAGCTGGCCCCCTTGCTACCGTCAAAGTTGCGGGAGGCTTCAAGCAGCCCAATCATACCTGCCTGGATCAGGTCATCCAGCAAGACACTGCTGGGCAGGCGAGCCAACAAATGCTGGGCAATTCGCTTGACCAGGGGAGCATGACGCTCCACCAGCACGTAGGAATCCTGATGACGCAAGTACGCTTGGGCTTTATTCACGGGAACCTTCCTGTGTTGTGGCCGGTTTCTGCAACAAATTTTCCAGGAAAAACTCCAGATGGCCGCCCGGCTGGTTAGGAACCGGCCAGCTCGCAGCCTTGTTGGCAAGGGCCCGGAACGCCAGTGCGGCCGGCGACTTGGGAAACGCCTCGAAAATCAGCTTCTGCTTGCGCACGGCGGCACGCAGATTGGTGTCATAAGGTACACAGGCGACCAGCTCCAGCGAAGTGTCGAGGAAACGATCCGTGACCCGGGTCAGTTTGGCAAAGAGCTCCTGCCCTTCCCGCAGACTGCGCACCATATTGGCCACCACCTTGAAACGAAACACGCCGTGATCCTTGGAGAGGATCTTGATGAGGGCGTAGGCATCGGTGATGGAGGTCGGCTCATCGCAGACCACCACCATGATGTCCTGAGCTGCTCGGGTAAAGCTCAGCACCATGTCGGAGATCCCCGCAGCCGTATCCACCAGCAGAATGTCGACCTGGGTCTTCATCTCGCTGAAGGCGCGTATAAGCTCGGCATGCTGCACCGGAGAAAGCTCGACCATGGACTGGGTGCCCGAGGTCGCAGGCACGATCATCATGCCGTAAGGGCCTTCGACAATGATGTCATCGATGGTGCACTCACCCGCCAGGACATGAGAGAGGTTGCGATGAACCCGCAGCCCCAGCATGACGTCGACGTTGGCCAGACCCAGGTCGGCATCCAGCACCATCACCCGCTTGCCTTGGGCAGCCATGGCTCCGGCCACGTTCAGGGTCACGTTGGTCTTGCCCACGCCACCTTTACCACCGGAAACGGCGATTACTTTTACTCGATTGTTTTGACGCATTTTGCGCAGACCACTCGCCTGATCCATATACATGTTACTCATAAAACTCCGAATCTTCGGCCTCGCCAAAGCCTGCGCCCCAGAAATAGGGCTCCTCTGTTTCTCGCTCCAGCGAGCCCATGGCAGCCCCGACGAGCTGCGCCGCATTGGCAACCTGAATATCTTCCGGAACCCTTTGTCCGTCAGTGATATAGCTGATGGGCAATGAATTCTGGATACACACGTTAATCACTTCGCCCAGATTCAGACTTTCATCCAATTTGGTAAGTATGCAGCCGCTTAATGGAATACGCCGGAAATGGTCAACCGCCTCCTGCATCACCCGACGCTGGGAAGTTGCCGACATCACCAGATAACTGCGGATCCGCACCTTGGCATTCTTGACCAGGGTATCGAGCTGCTCGGTCAGGCGGATATCCCGCTGGCCAACCCCGGCCGTATCGATAAGTACCAGCCGACGGTGGCGGAACTGATAAAGGGCATTGGCCAGCTCTTCGGCATCACGCACCTGCCGTACCGGGCAACCCATGATGCGGCCATAGGTCTGCAGCTGTTCATGGGCACCAATCCGGTAGTTGTCGGTGGTGATCAGCGCCACCTGCTCGGCGCCATACTTCATGGCGAAACGGGCAGCCAGCTTGGCGATGGTAGTGGTTTTGCCCACCCCGGTCGGGCCAAGCAGCGCAACCGCGCCGCCCTGACGCATGATCTCGTCCTCACTGATCTTGAGCTGGGCCGTCAGCACCTCGGCCAACTGGGCCATCGCCTGATGGATGGACATATCTTCGGGGATCAGTCCCGCAAGTTGATCGGCAAACGCATCATCAAAGCCCAGTTTCTTGAGCTCCTTGATCAACAGGGCCCGCATCGGTTCGCGGCGCTCCACCTCTTGCCACATCAGTCCGGAGATCTGGTGCTCCAGCAATTTGCGGATGCTGGCCATCTCCTTGCGCATCCCTTCCATCTCCTGATCCCGCTGGGCAGGTTGAGGGGGGCGCTGGCCGGACGCAACCCGGGCCTTGGGCTTGGCAGGTTCGGGAGCTGCGCCCCACTGCCCCTGCTCGGCCAATGTTCTGGGCGCTGCATTGGC
>NZ_JBFODN010000051.1:0-24294 GCF_040908345.1 Aeromonas sp. R3-1 | reverse complement strand
AACACCCAACCCGCAACACCGAGGCCGGTAAACAGACGTAGGGTGCAATAAGCGCAGCGCATTGCACCGCGGTAACATTCCCCGGCCTATTCAGGGCAAAGATCGGGCGGGTTGTTAGCTCAGAGCCACCCCTCGCCCACCCCATGGCGAGATCAGATTGTCTCTCCTATGCATATGCAACAAGCACCATCGATATGGTCGCATCGATGAAAAAATCATGGTGAATGCAACAGCAAGCGGCACAGATATCTATCGGGAGACGGTTTTATATTGAAGGCCCGACAGTGAGTATTTCACCGAAATAACACCTTATTTCTCGAACGTCCGATTACGCTTCGCTAATCGAACCTACAGCCTTTACTAAAATTGAAAGTAAAAGCATAATTAAATATATTTACAAATAAGTTTAACCTCCACATAAAAATAAATTCTTACACATATAAAAATGAGTGAATATATATGATAGTTTTTTATCACAAAGGGACTAATTGGAGAACATCCCCTTCTATACTTCCATCTGAAAGTGACATGCTCGCCTTATCATTTAATAACTGGGATGACTATGGCATTAGCACAACGTTAAATGCGACCTTGTACATTGACAAAAAGTCAGCTTTAGATTTTTCATTAAAATTATTAATTGAAGATGATGACTACTCACCCAAAAAACTTAATGAACTTTGTGATAATGGATGGAATGGTTTTTTCCCAATACCAAAACTAAATTATGTGTCCGTACCTAGCGATATCGATTTTTATCATGTTCTAATCGCCAAAATCGGTTTCGATGATACAAAAGAGTTGTTAATGTTAATTAGAGATGCTGGGTATCTGGTTAACGCAATAAAAGATAGTAATGCAATGCGCCTTACATTACATGATAATTTTAGTACATCCCTACTCCGGGAAGCAGGTGCAAGAAAGTCTTTTCAGGATGGTTGGAAACTATTAGATAATGTTCAATCATCAATTCGAGACTTTACACTGAATACAATTAATAAAAATGGGATTATAGAGCCAATATCATTTCATTTTAATTCTGAACATCTTCCATACGATATAAATGTATTGATAGGTGAAAATGGCATAGGAAAGTCATTTACACTAAAAACTTTAGTAGAATATTGGCTGGGTGTTGATAGTGGAAGTAAGAGAACTCTGGATGCTACTAATCACACTCCATTTGACCATTATCCTAACATATCAAAGTTCATATTAATTTCCTACAGTCCATTCGAAGAATTTACAATAGATTTATCCAACACGGACCTAAAAGACAAAGATGCATATAAATACTTTGGCTTCAGACAGATAAATACTGATGCGGCCGGTAATGAAAGAATTGGTATAAGTAGGAATTTACCAGCCCGAAATTCGGTAAGCTCAATAATAAAATCCATTGAGGATGATCATGAGTTTGGTTTTATACATAACTGGACAAGTAAATTCGATACCATCTCCTCTGTATTGAAAAGCGCAATAGATTTTGATTTTATTGCACTTGAATTGTCAGAGGATGCAGTATGGAAGTCTAATCCAGCACTTGTAACGCTACATATAGAAAGTAACAACAAATATTATTTGCCCATAAACAACGCCTCATTTAATACATACAAGATGTTTCAGGTAGATATCAACGACATAATTAACCATCAGACCGGCGTTGTATTTATTAAAGATAAGCATAAAATTGAAATCAGCTCTGGGCAAAGATTATTCTGCTATATCGTCATAAATGTTGTCGGTCAAATTAGAAAGGATAGTTTAATTGTAATCGATGAACCAGAGCTGTTTTTACATCCGACCTTAGAAATTGAATTCATATCATTACTTAAAACAGTTTTAAAAGCATTTAACTCAAAAGCTATTTTAGCAACTCATTCTTTAGCAATGGCAAGAGAAGTTCCTGCTAAGTGCATTCATGTATATCGGCAGCATAACGGAAGAGTAGAGATTGATCATCCCCCATTTGAAACATTTGGTGGTGATATGCAAAGAATATCATCTTATGTTTTTGGAGATAGTTCGATCACCAAGCCATTTGACCTATGGGTTGAAGAAAAACTACGTCTATATAACGACCCCAAAGATTTAATTAATTTGTTAGGTCAGGAATTAAACGAAGAAATGCTAATGAAGATATTGAATGCAGGTGGCAACAATGGTATCTAGAGTTAATATTCCAGAAGATGACTCAATAGATATAGTGAGGAGAACCCTGAATGAAAAAAAGCATCACCGAGATTTTTATGACCTTATCACAAATGACTTGGTTAACCAAGTGAGATTATATCAGGAGTTAGGTGGTGACCCGACTTCAATCCAACCAATGAACTTAAGAAAATATACAGATAACGATGAAGACGCAGAAAAAAGAAAACATTCATTAATTGGTTTGTATTCACCAAAAGAAAATAAACTTCCTTATCTCCAACTAGAAAAGATCAGAAAACATAATGGTCTTGTGGTATGCCCAAGCTGTGGTGAACCAGGAAGGCCAAGAACATTAGATCATTATCTTCCAAAGGATAAATTCCCAGAATTCTCTATCAACCTGCTCAACCTAACCCCAATGTGTGACTGGTGTCAAGGCGAGAAACTTACTGAGTATATAACACCAGATGGAAGAAAAAGATATATACACCCTTATTTCGATGACATAGATAGGCCTTTATTTAATATAGTCTTCACCCCGCCTTACCGCGCACCATTGATAGCTGTCGTAGTTCGTGATGACATACCACAAGAACTTAGAGAACTTATAACTCTCCACTTGGAAGGGATAAACTTCATAACACGTTTTAAAGAGTTTTTTAAAACTAGGTATATAAGCATACTCCGTAAATCTCATATCTGTCGCCAGCCAAAATCCACTTTCAGCATAATGGCTAGCCTCGAACTACTTTTAGAAATGGAAATTGATAAATCCATTAATTCTTGGGATGCAATACTGTATCGCTCTATTCTTAATGACCATCAACTCATGCAATATCTAGAACAGGGAGAGCTTCCAGAGAATTTATAATAAAACACGTTCAAGGGAAAATATTATCTATAAAAACCGCAGCCTTGAGCTGCGGTTTTTATTTCTATTCCCCAAATACGCGTTGATCAAACCCAAACCTATTTACCCTCACTTGCTCTGCCCTCCCCTTTCAGCGAAAGGCAGTCAACATGCACGCTAAAGTCACGGGCGGGCACGGTATTGGTTCCCCCTGCAAACCGCCGAGTCGAGTTCAACGGGTCAGGAGTGCTATCAGGGATGATGGCGCAGCCGCAACCGGCATAGGGGCCAAATCGGATCAGGGCGAGCACTGCTCGCCCCCGATTTGGCGCGAGAACAAGGATGTTCGAAGCGGGCTTTGGCCGCAGCCATGGATGGCGAAGGCCAAAGTGCCGTCTGCGGCGCTCCGTCCGACCCGTTGGACGAGACGAGGGAACCCGCGAAGCGGGCGGGTTGCCGGGGGAGAAGACCTTTGGTGACTTTGGGTCTTTCCAAAGTCACTCGCCCCAGCCCGAAGGGCGGGCGAAACCCCTTCGAGGGCAAGGCCCTCGTGTCCTGCATGGCGAAGCCATGCCATTAAGGCGTAGGACGATATTCAGCCGAGAAATGACGTTAGCCCCCCTCACCCTAACCCTCTCCCGCAAGGGGAGAGGGGATCAGAGCGCAGGCCACCGAGGCTTAAGCAGATCGCAGAGGCTTAAGAGGTGTCGAGGGAAGAGACACAAACAAAAACCGCAGCCCAAGGGCTGCGGTTTTTTATTGGCTCAACCTGTTGGCTCCAGACGCCAACAAGGCCACCGGCCTTAGGCACGGCGCCAGCTGGTCTTGCCGGCGCTGTCTTCCAGCACGATGCCCATCTCGGTGAGACGGTTGCGGGCGGCATCCGCCGCAGCCCAGTTCTTGTCGGCACGGGCCTGATTGCGCTCGGCGATCAGGCGCTCGATTTCGGCAACCTCTTCGTCCGCTTCATCACCCTTCAAGAAGGCCTCGGGGTCTTGCTGCAAGATGCCGAGCACGGCGCCCAGCTCGCGCAGACGGGCGCCCAGCGCGGCGGCGACGGCCATGTCTTCCGCTTTCTGACGGTTGATCTCGCGCACCAGATCGAACAGGGCGGAGTAGGCTTCCGGGGTGTTGAAGTCGTCGTCCATTGCCTCCTTGAAGCGCGCTACCTGCTCGTCGCCACCGGCAGCGGCGGCCACCGGCAGATCGCGCAGGGCGGTGTACATGCGCTCCAGCGCGGCGCGGGCTTGCTTGAGGTTATCTTCCGAGTAGTTGAGCTGGCTGCGGTAGTGGCCAGACATCAGGAAGTAACGGACGGTTTCGGCGTCGTAGTGGGCCAGCACGTCACGGATGGTGAAGAAGTTGCCAAGGGATTTGGACATTTTCTCTTTATCCACCATCACCATGCCGCTGTGCATCCAGGTGTTGACGTAATCGCCACCGTGGGCGCAGCAGGACTGGGCGATCTCGTTCTCGTGGTGCGGGAACTGCAGATCGGAGCCGCCGCCGTGGATGTCGAAGTGGTTGCCAAGGTGCTTGGAGTTCATGGCGGAGCACTCGATGTGCCAGCCAGGACGGCCAGGGCCCCAGGGGCTTTCCCAGGTCGGCTCGCCCGGCTTCGACATCTTCCACAGCACGAAGTCGAGCGGGTTGCGCTTGGCATCGACCACGTCAACGCGGGCACCAGCTTGCAGTTGCTCCAGATCCTGCCCGGAGAGCTTGCCGTAGTCAGCGTAGGATTCGACGATAAACATCACATCGCCGTTGTCCGCCACATAGGCGTGCTCTTTTTCCAGCAGGGATTGCACCAGCTCGATGATCTCTTCGATGTGCTGGGTGGCACGCGGTTCGATATCCGGGCGCACCATGCCGAGGGCATCGAAGTCGGCGTGCATGTCGCCAATCAGACGCTCGGTCAGCTCGTCGCAGGTGACGCGGGTTTCAGCGGCGCGCTTGATGATCTTGTCATCCACGTCGGTGATGTTGCGCACATAGGTGAGGTCATAACCGGCGTAACGCAGGTAGCGAGCGACCACATCAAAGGCGACGAAGGTGCGGCCGTGGCCGATATGACAGTGATCGTAGATGGTGACACCACACACATACATGCCCACCTTGCCCGGGTGGATAGGTTTGAATTCTTCTTTTTGACGAGTGAGTGTGTTGTATATCTTCAGCATCTTCTAACCACTGCCTGTGAGTAAAATGGTTGGTCATAATACCCCGTTCAGGGGCAGAAAACGAGGCAGAAAAGAGGGCCAATCCCGCCTGCCAGCACGGTTACGGCGCCTGAGAGACTATGCCGCCAGCCCCTGATGGGCTAGAATTGCCACCACTTTATGCCATACACCTGCGGGCACTTCGTCGCCCGCATCAAATGAAAGGACATATCATGGTCACTCTGCACACCAATCACGGCGACATCACCCTCACCCTGAATGCTGAAAAAGCCCCGGAAACCGTGGCCAACTTCCTGCAATACTGCCGTGACGGTCACTACGACAACACCATTTTCCACCGCGTCATCGACGGCTTCATGATCCAGGGCGGCGGCTATGCCCCGGGCTTTGAAGAGAAAGACACTCGCGCTCCCATCAAGAACGAAGCGGCTAACGGTCTGTCCAACAAGATCGGCACCATCGCCATGGCCCGCACCATGGAGCCGCACTCTGCCAGCGCCCAGTTCTTCATCAACGTTAACAACAACGACTTCCTCGACTTCAAATCCGCCACCACCCAGGGCTTTGGCTACTGCGTATTCGGTGAAGTGACCGCCGGTATGGACGTGGTCAACAAGATCAAGGGCGTCAAGACCGGTAACTACGGCCGCATCCACCAGGACGTGCCGGTAGAAGACGTGGTGATCACCAAGGTGACCCTTGCTGACTGATCTCTGCCGACTCGGCACTGACAAAACTGCGGCCCCGGCCGCAGTTTTTCCATCTGCCTCCCCCACTGCCAGTCCAAACTGGCGCCGCCTCGACTATCTGGCCCACGGCAACCCGCGCCAGCGCTCGGCCCATGGCCTGCTCACCGCCGGTGTGTGGGATGAGCTGGCCACGCAGTGCAGCGATATGGCGCTGGTGAGCACGCTCGCCATCGGCCTCGATCGGCCGGGCAGCGATCTCGATATTCTCTGCCAGCATCCAGATCCCGCCGAGTTTGCCGCTACTTTTGCAGAGCAAGGCTGGCAGGCGAGCGCCAAAGGTGACAATGTCTGGCTGCTGGAGCGCGCCTTTTCCTGCCTCAAGCAGAGCTGTGCTTATAGCGGTTCTGACAAGAGCGATGCCAGCTGGCCGCTGGAGCTCTATGTCACCCCCGCCCCCATCGAGACGCTGAACGGCTGGCGCCACCTCACCCTGATGGCGGCTTTGCTCGAGCGTTTTGGCGATGCGTTCTATCACGAAGTGCTGCGCCTGCGCCTTGAAGAGGGATTAAAAGGGGAAGCAGCCATATGCCGGTTGCTGGGGTTGGCTGGCGATCCTTATGCTGCACTGCTGACGCTGGAGGGACGCAATCTGGCCGAGTTGTCATGGCAGCCGCCATCCCGTGACGATATCCATACCTTAATTGGCGCGATGGCACCCGCAGCGCACTATTCGTCCCCAGTTGTTTCTACTATCTCTGCCACCCCCGTTTGCCCTGTTTCGACCGAGAGCCCGATCCCCACATCATGAGCACCCTCTTTATCAGTGACATTCACCTCTCTGCCCAGCGGCCCGATATGACCGCGGCACTGGTGCGCTTTCTCGAGCACGACGCCCCCGGCGCCGATGCCCTCTATGTGCTGGGGGATCTCTTCGAATTCTGGGTTGGCGATGATGACCCCAATCCGCTCCATCAACAGATGGCCGATGCCTTCTTGGCCCTGAGCCAGCAGAACGTGCCCATCTACTTTATCCACGGCAACCGTGACTTTCTGCTGGGGCAGCAGTTTGCCAAGCGCGCGGGGATGACATTGCTGGGTGACCCCTGCGTCATCGACCTCTATGGGGAGCGGGTAGTGCTCAGCCACGGCGATCTGCTCTGCACCCTGGATGAGGGGTATCAGAAGTTTCGCCGCATCACCCAGCTGAAATGGCTGCGCTGGCTCTTTTTACGGCTGCCGCTTGCCCGCCGTCAGGCCATCGCCTGCAAGATGCGCGGCCAAAGCCAGATGGAAAATGCCCACAAGAGCCAGATCATCATGGATGTAACGCCCGCGGCGGTGGACGACACCCTGCGCGCCCACGACTGCCGGATGATGATCCACGGCCACACCCACAGACCCGCCATCCACGACTTCATCCTCGATGGCCACCCCGCGCGGCGTATCGTGCTGGGGGACTGGTTCGAGCAAGGCTCGGTGCTGGTCTGTCGCCCCGGCGAGCAGCAGCTGGAAATGCGGGCGCTGGCAGAGGCTTGATAGCCCGCCAGTCCGGTTGACCACAAAGCCCCCAGCCTCCATCACTCCCCATCGTTCGCGCCATCCGGTTCACTGCCCATCAGGCGCGAGCGAATAAGTGGTGATCGCTCACAGAACCGCAAGCTGGATGCGCCAATCCCAATCAGTACCCAAGGTTGTGTGAACCCCGTCACCTTGCCCCTTGCCAATTGAGAGGATGATGGCGCTCAGGCAGAAACGTCTTTCTCGCCAGCTATTTCAACAAGTTGAGGTTTGTATGCCTGACAGCAATGCGGTCGCTCACCCGTTCGATGCCAAGAAGATCAATGTCAACGATCCCTATGAGATGAAGCAGTGGATCAAAATGTTCGAGTGCACCGAAGTCCAGCTGAAACGGGCGGTCAAGGCAGTCGGCACCTCAGGCAAGGCGATCAGAAAACACCTCAAGAAGTGAGGGCACAACCCCGTCACAAACCCGGCCCCGCTTGCGGGGCTTTTCTCTTGCTAACATTTATTTACAACATTTCTTTACGACAACAAGCCCAGCACCTGAGCGGAAAAGGTTTTTAGCAATCACCACCATTTCGGCAAAAACAAAAAAAGGCCACTATTTCTAAATAGCTGTTCCGAATAGTAGATCACAGGAGGAAGGGAACTCAGTCCAGTTTGTGCGATCTCATTAGTCGCCAAACAAAACAAGCCACACCCAAAGGACTGAGTTGATGCCTATCCTACCACCCCTGCCACGACCACAACGGCGCCGCATTCACAAAATCATCCATGCCACCCGTGATAAAGGGCATGCTCGTCGCTTGATGGCCATCTTGCTGTTACATGAAGGACGCACGATCACTGATGTTCATCACCTTACCGGCGCTGCTCGCTCGACCATCGGCCGTTGGCTTCGGTGGTATCGGGATGAAGGTGTGGGGGCGTTAGAAGCCTTACCGGCTGGCCGTGCCCCAGTCTTACCTGTCGCCAAGATTGTCACCTTACTGGTGCTGCTCATGCAGTTTTCTCCGCAAGATTTTGGTTATCAGCGCAGCCGCTGGCGCACCGAACTATTAGCTATTAAAATCAATCGGTTAACAGGACTCAATATGGCAGCCTCCACGCTCCGCCGATGGTTACCTCGTATGGGCATTGTCTGGCGAAGGCCCGTGCCGACCTTGCGGATAAAAGACCCGGCCTATCAGGAGAAAATGGCTAATATCGACGCGGCACTGGCCCGCTGTGATGCCGATAATCCGGTGTTTTATGAGGATGAAGTCGATATAGACCTTAATCCCAAATTAGGGGCCGACTGGATGTTCAGAGCGCAGCAAAAGCGGGTTGTCACACCGGGACAGAACGCCAAACATTACCTGGCAGGCGTTCTCCATGCAGGCAATGGAAGAGTGCTTTACGTCAGTGGGATAAAGAAAAACTCATCCCTGTTTATCGCCATGCTGGAAAAGCTGCGTCGCCACTACCGACGAGCCAAAACCGGCGTTAATAGATGTGACAAAAATCACATTACCCCACATTAAAGCATGGACACATAAGCAATTGATATAGCTTAGTATTTTCTCATTAATTGGTGTAAGACAATTAACTGGCGAATAGTTATAAAAAAATTTTCAAAGACCCTATTGAAAACGTCGCTGCGCTCACAGACAATTCTTTAGCAAAAGAAACATCAGTATCAGATGTTCAATAAAATAATAATCAAAAACATCAATAAACTTTCAGCACAATGGGTAAAAAATGCGTAATACGTTTGTAATGATTTTCTTGGCGCTCTGCGCCATGATACTTGGTGGCTGTTCCTCAGTGCCAACCGTCACCGATGAGGCTGTCGTCAATGAAGCCAAAAGCTTCTCACCTCCTGCCGAGGGCAAGGCTCACGTTTATATCTACCGTCATGGCTGGCTTGCTCGCAATAGCAATATGGATCTTTTTATCGATAAAAAATTCCTAGGTGAATCAGAAAATAAACACTTCTATCTTCTGAAACTTGATGCAGGTAAAAACTATACATTTGAAACTGAAAGTGAATTTTCAAACAATAGCATTTCCCTAAATACCGAGTCAGGCAAAACATATTATATCTACCACTATATTCGTATGGGGCTTCTCTTTAGTCAGTCTGATTTTGAGCTTGTGACAGACCCTGATGATATTGAAAATGCTCAAATTCTGATCAAGAAGTCTGAAATGTCATTACCACATACTTTATAACTTCTCGTAAAACCATCTGTATCTTTTAGATCCTAGTATTTTTATCTGCATTTTTTATTTGGAGAAAATAGAAATGAATAAGTTACTGTTAGCTATTCCATTCACTATGTTACTTACTGCTTGTGGA
Organism: Aeromonas sp. R3-1; assembly: GCF_040908345.1. Classification (NCBI taxonomy): domain Bacteria; kingdom Pseudomonadati; phylum Pseudomonadota; class Gammaproteobacteria; order Aeromonadales; family Aeromonadaceae; genus Aeromonas; species Aeromonas sp. R3-1. The sequence continues at coordinate 14,559 of NZ_JBFODN010000051.1, read as the reverse complement.
CCTACCTCAGTTGAGGATTTTATGAAAGATCCGAAATTACTGAATGAAGCCCTGCAAGAGTGCACCTTGAAAATTGCACAGGGTAAAGATGCCAATTCAGATGAATGTAAAAATGCAATCGCAGCCCAGCAAAAAATGGCTACTAACTTGATGAAAAACATGTTGGGTCAGTAGCTTTCGTTACCCACACGGAATTATTTTAAATTAAGAACTTTTTCTTCCATAATAACGCCACCTGTTATGATATAAACTGAGAGTTTTATCTAATAAGGTGGCAAAATTCAATTATTAAAGTTCGCCTAATTGGCGCAATTACAATGAGGCGTTATCTCAACCCAGTTGAGGAACTGCACAGAATGAGACTGAACGCGATAAACCACTGAGCCTGTGCGTATTCCGGCGAAGTTGAACAGCCATTCCCGGCGTTTTTCAAGGTAGTTGTCGTTTTTTATGCTGCTCGGTGTTCAGGATCGGCCGGAATATGCAGCCTGAGAGTAAACCCATCCGGTGGACGGATGAGTATCAACACTCCATATAAACCTATTATCTTAATGAGGTGTCACCTTGACCCATAAAACCCTGCAGCTCTCTGCACTCTGCTGTGCGGTCAGTCTCATTGCCTCACCGGCTATTGCCGCAAATACGGGCTTCAAAACCCTGACAATCGGCCTGCCCATCACCACACTCCAAGTAGTCAACGATGGTTTGATACGCTATGACTGGCGCAGTGACATTGATGAAGACTTTCGCGGGAAACCGAAGGCGGGCGAGGGATTCCTAGGACGACCAACTACGGGTGAGTATTACTATGCGGTCTACCAACATAAAGTATTCTCCTTCGGCGGAACCATGGCATCGTACCAAGACGACTCCGTTGCTTCTGTCAAACAGGCCAAGGCAGACTTCGAAGAATTAGTCAGTCAGGCGACCAATATCTTGAAAGTCAAACCGGTGATAGTCCGTACAATAAAGGATAAGTCGGTGCCGTTTTTTGAATGTGTAAGCAACAGCATGTGCGGTGATTACAGCGCAACCTATACCATCGGTACCAACGAGGTTTCGATCAATTTGATGCAAGACCGTGATGCTGAGGACGGTGGCCGCCAGCTAAACGCGGGAATGCGCCAGATCCTTGAGTAAAAAGCCTCTTCCTTAAAGTGCTTCTGATGTAACCGTTCACCAGCTGGGGCTAACGGGCTGCACGTTCTGAGAGTAGTAACCAAAGCGAAAACAGAAACAGTCGAGCAGGACACCACCAGTAAGAGAACATTGAGCACCACGCTGCGCTTCAATGGCCATGAATACCCGGTTGGAGAATGGAATAACTTACCGAGCAAGGAGTGGTGGAAGTAATCGGCCATACCCTACCCCACGCGGTAAATTCCTCGGCTATATACAGACATACAGACCCTATAAAAGCCTGCCTTCAGCAGGCTTTGTTGTTATGAAGCTGTGGACTCAGCACAATCGCTGTCGCCACTTTGTCGCCATTTAGGCAAAACAAAAAGGCCACTATTGCTAGTGGCCTTTCATAACTCTTTGATTGCTGTACTCAATAAGTGGTGCCGAGGCCTCTATCGAATTTCAACAATAAACAACTGATTTACCATGAATTGTTGAAGACCTAAAAGCACTGATACCCCCAAAAGCACCCCCATAAATGAAATGCTTGTGGACACCGCAATGCCAAATACAAACATGACGCAACCCTCAAAACAGATAAAACCACGTTCAAATTCGTGATTTTGACCTCTCTTGACGCAACCCATCCCCAACCACCTGATCAGAGCGACGGAAAGTGAAAGATTTTGAAGGATTCTGAAGGATTTCTTCGAGGGTGTTTTCACTATCCCGGCCCAGATATGGCGCGGCGTGAACCCAATCTGTCATGTGAACGATTTTCAACACATAAAGCGGGCAGGCGGGGCGGGGTTCCGATTGCGCGCCAGCGGTGCAGACCAAGTTCGGTAGGCTTCTCCAAGCCACTCAGGATACAGGTGCAATAGCCTAGGCATGGTATGGGCGATCAACGCTGTCGAATCAACAGCGGGCTACTCATGCGCTCTGGTGCAAATCAATAAAGGCCCGTCATGTGGCGAACTGGATTGCAGTCAGTGCTAGGTCAGGTCGAAATGTCTACATGCAGCAAATTGCTCCCGAAGAAGTTCTATGTGTTTTGGTAGCCAAAGAGGTACTGCTCTTGATATTTGATGGCGAAAAAAAGCCCGCGCTGGGCGGGCTCAATGCACACTGCGTGCGAAAACCGGAGTCATGCCTCTCGCAAATTATTACTGCGGGCCAACATTGCATCCGGCGACCAGTTATCACGGCTTGCCTGCACTGCAGATTTGGGTTCTTCCGTTTGATCCATGCGCCCGGCCTGTTTTGCACTAGCACTACTTTTGGCTGCTGGGCTGCCGACCAAATCAAGACGGATCAGATTGCTCGGCGGAATACGCTTAATCTCTTCCATGACCACCGGATCCAGTTCCGGGTCAGTATCTCTCCAGATTGGCTCAAGCAACTCAACCACCAATGATTTCACCATATCGAGCGGGTGGACTTCTGCTGGCTCTATCAGGCCGGGGGTAGTAAATACAGTACTGGTGTCATCTTGCAAGAATGAACCGATGGCCGCCTTCTGTCTGCCTCTGGATACTAATCTGGCCAGCATTGGCAAGAGTGGAGCCAAGGCTTCGCGGGCTTCATCCAAATCACTGGCGATCAACTCATCCAGATAGGTTTGTGCAAGAGCGGAACGTTGCTTAAGGTGCTGGCGCCACAACGCCTGCCCAGAACATGAGCGCTCAAATGCACCGCCTTCTAACTCTTCGGCAACGACCTCCATGTCAGCCAACTCACTCTCAAGTGACGAGATATGAGTAGACAGCTGGCGATACTCTTTTTTGTTCGTGTTTCCCTGGGCGATCGCCGCTCGCCGGAGCTCACGCCCCCTCTGGATATCCTGTTTGATTTCATCGATACGTGTGGTGCTGATACAGGTCAGCAACCGATGCTCGCCTTCATGCCACCCCATATATTCACGATGCGCTTGTTGGGCTACTTGTACTAAATCGGTGATGTTATTCATTTCCGGTCTCCAAATCGGGGGCAATTCAGCAATCTGTTTCGGTCAGGTGTTTCAGGTCACTAGTTAGGCGTTCCACGTTTTCAGCCGTGAAGTTCATAACGCCAGCCAGGCCAGTGGATACAGACCCCAACTGCTGCGACAAACTGAGCAGCATCTTTTCGTCACGCAGTTGAAGCGGGGTCTTTGCCAACTCACTGGCATTGGAGGCATATTCGCGTAGTTCGCTGTTGGTCATGCCATCCAGGTTATCCAGCAACACGGCCTCCTGTTGCAGAGTCAGCTTGGGCAGAGTGGCAAAAATGCGACCGCAAATGGCGCCATGATTAAGCGGCTTGGTCATGATTTTCTCTCCAGTGGTTGATGGTGTTCTTGACGAGGATTTGGGCGGTTCGATTAGGCTGCTGTCGCAAGATGTTTTGACCTGAAGCACTCAAGACGACCACCCCACAGGTGTGTTCGGTAAGGTAGTGCCAAGGGTCTAACTTAGCCTCGGATTGAGCCGGTAGGGCGACTTTCGCCAGTTCACTGCGGAAGATCGTCAGTAGCAGTCCTGCCTGTTCAGGAGAAAGCGGTCCTGCTATGTGCAATACACCACACACAGCCTGGCAAATCGTTAACCAGGTCGAGCCGGGCTGGAAGATCCCGCCTCGGTCATGTGTCGTGGTGATTGGCATGATCAGACAACACTTCCAGCATGGGCGGCTTCCAGCTTCGCAAGATCGATCCCATGCAGCTTTAACGCAGGTTCAATTTCGGCACGAATGAAGCGGTGCCGGCCATTGCGCCCGAGGCGAATTGGGCGCGGTAATTCTCCACGTTCAACCATGCGGTCAATCGTGTCGTGACGGCATCCAATAAGGATCGTTAGCCTTTTTCGTTCGATAAATACGGAATCTGACATTTTGCATCCCTCGATGTTTTTAATGCCTTTGAATGTTGCAACGACTCTGGTGCATACAGCGACCTTGCCCGGGTGTGTGGAGAGGCTACACACCCACGGATGATGCTGTTGATTGCTTTACGAAGGTTGCAATGGTTTAGGCAGGGAAGCGATCAAGTGCTGTTGTAAAACCGCCGTATACAACGGCGGTTTTCACTATCCCGGCTATAAGCGATGATGCGGTGGTATCAAACGAAATGTGAGCGACAGCCAGTGTATCCACTGTCAGATACACTGGCTGGCTCAGAGATTGCTGCGGGACTGGTGAGGTGGGAAGCCAAATCGGGTTATCGGTGATCGGATCACTATGGATGCAGGTCAAGCCCGAGTGCTTGGTTAACTTTGTTGGCTTTTTTGACTGCCTTTGCAACCGGATAGAGGGCTTGCTGGATCTCGGTGGCGAGCGGGCGCAGTTCCGCCAACGCCGCAATCGCGGTATCTGCTTCAGCCTTTGGTTCGACGGCCTGGGGATCTCGAAGAATCGCCGCAAATGCGGCTAAGATAGGTGATAAAATCCCCCTCATCCGCGCTTCCGCCTCGGTTACACTCTGCTTGGCCCAGCGTTCGGCTCGAACAACCTTTGCCTCTACCATCTTGACCTTCAGCAAAGACGCTTCGATGCGGGCCTGAGCCAGCGCCTCGGCCTCCCTGACTCTTTCGGTCACCTCAAGCATCCGGTGCTCTATCATAGCCTCATGAGCAGACAGTGCGGCCAATTTGCTCTCTGCTGCATCGATCTCTGGCGTGCGTAGGAGTACCGCCTCCAGCATCGCTTCACGCTGGGAGGCATTGTGTTGAGCCCCGTACAGCGCAGCAGCCTTCGTCGCGGCCAGTAGCTGATCTTTTGTGTAGAGCGGCTCGCCCCGTCCCAACAATCCGGCTCGGTGCTCAACCTCTTGCATGGAGATGATCTGATTAATTTTCCCCATGGTTGGCCCTTTCGGCCTCGCTGCCCCAATAAGTGCAGCATGAGCAGACAACGCCCGCTGTTCGGCGTTCCACACAGCCCTCGGCAGTCGCCGCCGACGTGGGCCAATCCGAGCAAGCCCAAAGTCTGCCGACACAGAATAGATCTCATCCTGCCACGCTCTCATGGCCTGATTGAACGCGAGACGTTGCAATCCCTTTCGCTCCCCTCGCGAAGCTGAAGCCCGCGCAGCTGCCACACCAGGATGTACTGCACCGAACGATTCACCTGGTAGTGGTACCAGATAAAAATGGATGTGCCGATGCCGTTCATCACTATGCTCGACCACCGATTTTAGCCTGTCACCATGCTTGGTTTTCAGATACCCGATCATTGCGTCACGATACCCTGGCCAGAGCTCATCTGGCAGGTTCTCCGGGACACTGACCACACCAGCACCTAAACACAGTCCGTCAATCCTCAGCTTACGCCCTCGCGGGTCTACGGCCTGCTCCGCCCATGCGGTGGCCTGCTGTACGGCCTCCGATGGCGTTACCCCAAACCGTTGGATCGGTGGCTTAGGGTCTTTGACATGTGGATGGGCGCCAGGTCTGCGCTCAGCTTCATCCGCTATCTGCTGGGCTGACAGTACCCGCCCCGTCTTTGTCTTCCCGCCTTGTCGTGCATACCCGTCAATGTGTGCAAACTGATATCCCGCCATACCTGACCAGCCTCCCCCTGCTTGTTCTCATTCCACGTTACTCCAAAAGCGAAAATGAGTCGGCGAAAACTTACGCATAGTGACCGACTTGGCTTATGCGCTTGAGTCCTTCGTCCTCTTCGGCATAAGCGTCGGCCCTGCGGGGCTAGGGAACGGCTCGCAAACACAGGGAGGTGTAGATATTATCTACAGTGATTCAATGGCTTAAGGACTGATTTATGAGTGAGATTAAGATTCCTCGCGATGAGTGTGATGCCCTCAAAGCGGTTGAGACTGACTTGTTGGATAAACTCATCGAGCAGTGCCTTTACGATGAAGTCCCGGATGCGTTGAGAGATCTCCAACTCGAATACTGTGGGCCGTATGTATCTTCACATTTCCGCCAGTATGCAAATGCCCTTGCTGAGTACCGCAACGCTAAAGCAGCAAAGAAGCGTTCGGATACGGAGTCTCGTGCGCGTCGTGCCGGTAATTATTTGGCCAGTGCCGTTCAGCAGATGAAACGCCAAGTGGAAATACAAGAATCCGAACAACAGTTTTTCGATATTGACGACCTGATCAGGGAGCCCTATCAATTCAGTGAACGCATGACTGTTCGCGTCAGTTACCGCTGGCGCAAGACACTTCAGGATGAATGGGCATCCGGCAGCATTACTTTTTTCCACCACGCACATTTACAACCTGACTACGCAATGCCACGCCAAAACCGGAAACCTAGCGCCGCCAGATTGGTGCAAGATCGACAGGATAAGTTGTTTAGCGAATGGGAACATCTCAAAAAACTTGGGCTCCAGTCGGTAAAGCAATATTTCAGACAGGGTGGTGATGGTTCTGCAATCCCGCAAGAATTCCAAGTGGTAACTGACCCTTACTCTCGGGTATTGAATAACTACAGTACCGACTTCTGGCGTGTGCAATCTTGAACGCAGTTGCTCCCCCAACGATCGATAACCCCAAACAGGCCAGCCAGAGAAAGGAGTTGACGAACAACCACACTTTTTGTTATTCGCGCACGCACACATGCATGTGTGATGTAAAAACGATGGGAACAGTGGGAACATGGGAACATTTCCCGCTAACCCGTACCATGACTGGGTTTCTCTGTTCCCACAATCGCTGGAAGGTGTGGGAACAAAGGGAACATGGGTTGGGAACATTTCCGACTTGTACCCACTGTTCCCAATCTGTTCCCACGAAACTTTGTGAGTGTGGGAACATTAGTATCACTTGCTGGATAAGGCTTTGAAGGTCATTTATCTATCTTGTTCCCACTGTTCCCATACTTTTTCTTAAATCCTTCCTGTGCGCGCACATGCGCGAATAGCATGACAATCTGGAAAAAGTAAAGGGCCGCGCGATGGCGACCCCTTATTTTCTTCTGGCTGGCTATTCGTCTTCCGGCCCATCAGCCTCATCGGCTAGCACTCTCTCAGTCAGCATGTAGATCCAGACCGGTGCGCTGCCATCCCTCAGACGGATCTTGCGCTGGACTCGTTTTCCATCATTCGAGGGCAACAGATAGCCCGCCTCCAAACAAAGCTGGGCCACCCGCTTGGGATCCCGACCGATGGTGATCTCTTTCCAACCAGAGGGCAGCACGATAAAGCTCACGCCATCAGTATCCTTCTTGCGATAGCCGACCATATTGGCCGGGCGATGGGTGTGATCGAACCAGTCGGCAAAGCGGCTATTCTGATGCGCAACCACAAAGCCGCGCACCTGCTCCAGGGTTGCCTTGTCTTCCTTGTTGCCCAGATGCCCCCGTTCATCCAACCATGCCTTGAGGCATACCCGCACAGCACGGGTAGCTTCACCTTGGGGCCAACCGGTGATCCCCAGTTCAGTGGCCAGCTCACCCGCTGCGGCCACTATGGCAAAGCGATTGATAGCCCGCCCGACCTGATTACCGGCCCCTGCGGGGGTCAGTTCGACCGCCAGACGCTTGATCTCCGCCTTCAGGCGCTCCTTGTATGCATCCAGTCCTGTTGCCAAGGTCTCGATGTAGGCCCGAAATGCGGTGCCGTATTCGTGCTTACAGGCCTCGTTGAGGGCATCGGCAAAGGAGCGCCCGTCTGGTTGGTTGTGCAGTTCCTCAAACGCACCATGCTTACCGGTGCTACTCGGGATCTGGATAGTACGCACTTCCATCCCAGCTTGAGTGCGCTTACCCGCTTCGGCGGCATGATCTTCTAGGGATAGTTCACCCGTGGAGAGAAACAGCAACCGCCACGCCTTGCGCTCTTTCAGCTCACCATCCTGCTTGCTGCGACCCTTGCCTTGGCCATTCGCCAGCATGTAGGCCACTTGTCCAGCTTCCCGCCCGTCCAACTCGCCCAGTTCGTCCAGACACAGCAAGGCATCGTTACGCCGACTGGCGATCCCCTCGATGGCATTGCCAGTCGCCCGCCAAGTGTGACAGTAGCGATCGGGCTGCCCATAGATGCTGGCGGCAGCCTTCATGATGGTGGACTTGCCATCGGTACTCTCGCCCTTGAGATGGAAACCACCACCTTCCAGCCCCACCAGTGACAACAGGGGGGCGGCGAAGGCCAGCGACAAGGCGAAGCAAAGGCGGGAGTTACCAACGGCCATTGCAGCGATCTGGCGCTGCCAGTCGGCCAGCTCCCCCGAACTGGTGAAGTCGCTACTCAGATAGCCGGCTGATTGCAGGATCACCTGCTCAGCATCCGGCCCGATTCCCCCACCAGGCAGCACATAGGCTTTGCCGTGCCAGCCGGTACGTTCGACACAGGTCACCCTCCGCTCGGGTTGGCTCATCATCAGATAAATCGCCAACTTGTCGAGCTTCTTGAGGTTCACAAAGGGCAAGCCGCCATTGAGTAAGGACGCCAGCGCCTCCTGGCCACCACGGTGGACCAACATGCTGACCGGCATCGCCCATTGCCGGGTACGGCCAGCCCGATCCTGCCACTCCAGCAAGCGCCCTTGGCCATACCCCGCCTCATCAGAAGTTTCGGCAACCACCCGAAGCTCAGGGGAAATCAGGGTTTCCTCCTGCCTACCGTTTTGTCCAGAGCCAACCCATTCGTGCACGTAGAGCATACCGTCCCGGATCTCATAGCCCTCAGGCAGTTCCTCACCATCAATTGGTTGATCATGCTCGCCTTGCACATCTGGCACAGAATGCAATGGGATCACTTCGGCTCGCAGCCCTTCCTTCTGGCTGGCGCCTTGCTGCTGGGTCTGTTCAATCTGGCTCATGATGGCTCTCTTGGTCTCTTCAAGCCCATTGGCCTGGTGATAGTCGTTCCAGTCGCCTGCAGTGGGCGGTAGTGCTACCACAGCCCCCACGGCAGCGGCAGCTTGCTCAGCTTTGGTCTTGCCCGGGTTGCCCGTCGTGGTGGCATCGTTGTCTGCGGCAAGCCATAACCGGCAAGGTTGCAAGGGGTCATCCATCCCCCTCACCACCTGAGCGATGGCCAGCAGGTTACCCGCATCCATGGCGCAGTAGACAGTTGCCCCGGTCGCCAGATGCACTGATAGCCCAGTGGCATAGCCCTCGCAAACAGCCACTAGGGCACTGCCCGAGATCCGGTGGCAAGCAGCCTGCTTCTGGCCACCGGCAAGGTAGTGCCTCACCCCGTCATGACGGATCAGCTGCACGTTCACCAGTTCGCCGGTCTCGTTGTAGAGCGGTACCACCAAGGAGCCAGCGGGGAACGCCTCTTCCCCCACTCGGATCAGGGTGCTATTCAACAGCCCATTGGGCCAGCTCAAGCGTTTATGTGCCAGATAAGGGGATTGGCCAGGCTTGCAGTCGCGCAGGATATCTGCGGCGCGTCTGGCGGCTTTCTGGCGCTTAATCTGCTGCTGTTGTTGCTCTGCATCAGCCTGCGCCCGCTGTTGTTGCTGCAATTGCTCTCGGTCAGCGTCTGATATGACAACATGGGAAAAGCCAAGTACCCCTGCAACCAGGTCCGCAGCATCCTTCGGCAACTTACCGGTTACACGGCGGATCAGATCCAGCCCGTCACCCGCGCCACACTGGCTACAGATCCAGGTACCACGCCCGCCCTTGTCATCGAGCCGAAAGCGGTCTTTCCCACCACAAGCCGGACAAGGCCCATGCTGCTTACGTGGCGGTACCGTCACCCCCAGATTTGCCAGCAGTTCGGGCCAGTGGCCACAGGCCGCGGCGGCCACGTCAGAAACGAATGTTGCCTGGCTCATGTATCACCCCCCACCAGAACGGTCACCAGTTCATTGAAAGCGCGTTCATCCAGCCCAGCCTTCAGCTGGCGGGCCTGTTTGGCGGTAACGGCCCCCGCCATACCGCTGGTGCTGGCAATGAACTCATCTCGCTGCCGACGGCTGGCAAAGGCACTCAGACAGCCCGCTTGTGAGCGTTTGCCGGTCTTGGGGTTGGCTGGGCCTGTGAATGTGGGTTGTTGAGCCACTGGAGCCCATGCGTAATAGGTCATACACCCTCCCTGCGCTTGGCCAGTTCGACGGTCTCAAACTCGGCAAGGACCGGGGCGAGCAGCACACTGATCACACACGGCTCGATATGGGACTGATTGCCATTGAGAACCTTGAGCAGGACGGAGGCATAACGATTGATCCGTTCAGCAGGGTCCTCCAGCGGTGTCCCGGCACAGCACGCCTCCAATTCATCAAGCTGGGTCTGCAATGGATGCAGCAGATCGGAGAGCTCCAAATAGAGCATTCTTTCGGTATTGGACTCACAGATGCAGCTCAAAGCAGAAGCGAGCAGTGCAGACTGCTCAAACAGAACCTCAGCCTGAATCACCTGGCGAGTTCGAATGGTGCGTTTCATGCTGCAACCCCCTTGCTCGGGGTGCGGGACAAAAACACTAGGGGTAGACCGGCCAGCGCAGACCGGGCTTGTGTTTCGCTGTTGGCAAAGGCGGAAATGATGCGGATACGGCGTAGGTCTGCCAAGCGGCAGGTACGGGAATGCTGGATCAAGAAGGTGTAGATCATGGCCTGTACTCTCTCGTGGTTTAGTGAGTCGGCCATGCTGCAAATGAGGATGCGGCATGGCGTCAACTACCTCCACGAGAAGGCGGGCCTTATTCACCCTTGCGGGCTTATTGGGGCCTCTCAACCATACCGCAAAAGCGGATACACTCCCGCCGTGATCGGCGTGAATGTGAAGTTCATCTGTGCGACAGCCTGGGGTAGTAGCCCAAATGGCAGGCACAAAAAAACCGCTAATTGTCGGTTGCGGGTAACCGCTCGTGGAAGTAGTACTGTTAGGGTTAGTAGCCCCAACAGATAAGATCGTACCGTGTCGGATCGTGTCATGCAATATCATTTTCGCCGCCCTCACGTTCAATCCGGGTAGCCAGCATGGCTGTTAGCCTCATCTTGCGTTCAGCGAAAGGCATGTCTGCGTCCAGGAAGGTGGCATTACTGCGCTCAAGAAAGGCGACCAACGCCAGTTGATATGCGCTCAGGTGTTTCCGTACCTCGCCTTTCAGACCGTGTTGGGCCAGCCATGCTTTGCCATCCATCCCAAGAACCAGCCGATTGATCATGCCCAGCTCATTGCTGTAATGGTGACCAGCAGTCTCCTTACCCAGCCTGGTACGGTGTTGCTGCAGAGCGCGACACATTAGCCCGTGGTAGTCCTTGCTGGCTTCCCGTTCAGCTTGCCAATGGGCTTGTGCCGACACTTGCTGTTGCGGGGCAACCTCGGCTAGCCGCCGTTCGCAGTCGATGAAGTAGCGGCGCGCACGGCGGCCCTCATCGTTGCGCTCGACCATAGACAGTTCCTTAGCCATATCCAGCACAAGGTGATATTCCTTCACTCGTTGTGGGCGTGCTTTTGTGTTCCCCGAATGTGGGGAGCGCAAAGTTTCGACAATTGTGTAATCCATACCCTCAATAAAGCCATATTCAGCAATACGATCTCGCACCCATGTAGAAAAATCTCGTCCCACACATAGAAAGGTATGAAGTTCACGAGCATTGACGGTTTTAATAAATTTTCCTGCAATCAGAAGTTCATTAATTGGCAGTATGTCAGTCAGTATCTGAGTTTTTTTGGGCAAGGCTTCGCCCTGGGAAAGATACCCATATTGTTTTGAGATCATGGTATGTAAATCCTAAAGTGGTTGTGCTAACTAGCTCAACTATCAGATTCCTGATATTATTGAGTGGCGTTATTTAGTTAGGGCTGTACCCGTAAGGGACGGCTCTTTCTTTTGGTCAATATACCGACCTTAAGCAACCTCTCCTCTTTCGCTCATCCATGCTCGAACCTCTTCAGCCCGCCATGCAGTTACTCTTTCTGACAACTTGACTGGTTTTGGGAATCTGCCTTTTGCTGACCAGCGCCAGACTGTAACCACAGCAATCCCTAGTACTTTGGCAAGGGTATCTACCCGGACAAAACCCTCTTGTGGCAATGCAAATTCTGATTTCAATGACATGGTTTGTTGCTCCTTTACGTGTCTTCTCGTTGCAGTAGCAATCAAACCATGTTCGACTATGAATGTGAGGTAGTTATAGAAAACTCCCGTAAGTTATCAATAACTCCCTTAACGAACCCCAGCCCTTTCCAACCAAGCTTTCAGCGTATGAGCAGTCACTGTACTTAACTGCTTGCTATGACCATTGCGAGTGATCTTTTTTTGCAGCTCTTCTACACTACCTTTGAGCTCTTCGGTGGAGTACCCATGCGACCCTAACAACTCAACGATAGCCCTACTCTGGTTTGCTGTTATTCTTGTCACCTGCTCATCATCCTTTTGCATCGGTGGCGCTTTCTCTGGACGTAGATTGCTACTTTTCTTGCTCATAACCTCACCAGATGCCATATGCCTCTGTATCTTTAACAGATCTTCCCGCATCAACCTCAGCCGCTTCGTAATATCATTCAGATGCTCCAAACCAAACAATGTAATTACCTTCTGGGAGCTGTTTTCTTGTTCAGGACAGGTGTCAGTCCCTATATATACCGCAGTAAGATCCCAATCAAATTCAGAGTCAGAATCAGAATCAGTAACGAGTTGGAGTTGTGGAATGCATTGAGGCTCAATCGCCCAAAAACCTCTCAAGGAAACCTTCCTGTTATACCAGTCACCTTGTGTTGGAGATCGCATCCCAGCTCCATACTGAAAGTACCTCCAGTTTGAAATGGAGTTTTTTTCATCCTCATAAAATGGTGGAATATCACCAATATTAATTTTTTTTACCTTCATAACTCCTTCAGAGATATATTCGACCTCTTTGGTTTCTTGGGTGTCAGGTATGTTTTCATCAATGAACATTTCATGGACATGGTATTGCGGTGTGTCTATTTCATACTCTTGAAACTCAGCATATATATTAATTGCCCCTATAATAGCCCAATGAAATATATCCTCTACTTCACAACCCAATAATCTAGCCGCCCGTTCAGGACTGCAATATTCTAATGGAATCAAAGGCTGTATTGTCGACTTGATTTGATTTAAAGTTGCTTTAGCCATAATTTTACCTCTGCACAACCGCTTTGAACATATTGCCGAGCTATGCGAGCAAGACTCCCCCACATTTCGCGCCAGCGCGCTAGACTCGGCAAAGTCGTTAACCCACTCGGTTAAAATTCACTGGTAGCACATTGCTACCCCGTTGCGAGTCATAGAAATCAGCCAACCATTGCAACAGCTTGCGCCGGTCATCTAGGTACTCGGCCCGGTGATAGGCTGCACGTACCTTGTTGCGTTCGGCGTGGGCAAGCTGGCGCTCTATCACATCCGGATCAAAGCCTTCCTCGTTCAAGGTGGTAGATGCCAGCGCCCTGAATCCATGCGGGCAGGCAATCCCTTTGTAGCCCATCCGCCCCATGGCGTAGCTCAAGGTATTCTCACTCATGGGATTGGTCAGTTTGCGCTCGCTTGGGAACAGCAACTCACAATGGCCTGTCAGCTGGCGCAGCTCATCGAGCACGGCCAACGCCTGACGAGAAAGGGGGACAAGGTGCTCAGTTCGCATCTTCATCCGTGCAGCAGGGATCCGCCATTCTGCCCGTTCCATATCGAACTCATCCCAACGTGCAAAACGCACTTCACCAGGGCGGGTCATGGTCAACATCAGCAGATGGAGGGCAAGACGAGTCGCCGGATTAAGTGGCTCGGCCTCCAGGCGGCGGAAGAACTCTGGCAGCTCAGAACGGGGCAAAGCGGGTCTGTGCTCCAGCTTGGTGGCCTTGAGTGCCCCTTTCAGGTCTTGGGCCGGGTTGTAGCTGGCTCGTCCAGTCTGAATGGCGTATCGCATGACAGCGCCGATCCGCTGTAGGATCCGTCCCGCTGTTTCAGTAACCCCCCGCTTCTCGACCTTGCGCAAAGCATCCAACATCATGGGCGCGGTCAGCTCGGCAACGGGCACAACCCCAAGATCGGGGAAAACATCCACCTCAAGCGACTTGAGCACCCTGGCTGCATGAACAGGCGTCCAGCGAGCGAGCTGGCTTTGGTGCCACTCTCGCGCCAGTGCTTCAAAGTTGTTCTCGCTGGCCAGCTTGTTAGCGATCTTGCTCTGTTTCTTGACGAGACCCGGATCCACCCCTTCAGCAAGTTGCCGACGAGCATCATCCCGTTTCGCCCTTGCCTCTTTCAGTGACACCTCGGGATAGACACCCAAGGCGAGCGTCTTCTCTTTGCCGCCGTGGCGATACTTGAGCCGCCAATACTTGCCAGACTGGTTGACCAACAAGAACAAGCCTTTCTCATCGGATAGCTTCTGCTGCTTACCGTTGAACTTAGCCTGCCGGGCAGTGATATCAGATAGGGGCATATGGGGTATCTCCCGTGTTTGCTTGGGGGTACTTGCACACACTGGGGGTATCTATTGCTGCGCTGCAGCCCATACAGGGCGTGGGTTTGGCAAATTTGGGGGTACTTTTTACCCCTATCAGAACAGATACCCCC
>NZ_JBFODN010000050.1:0-24595 GCF_040908345.1 Aeromonas sp. R3-1 | reverse complement strand
GACCAGCGGCTGGCGGAACTTCATCAGGAAGGCCACGGTAATGGCCGCCGTTGCAGTCAGGCCGATGATGGTGGAGGTCCCCATCTCCAGCCCGAACCCGATGGGGGCGTTGGCCAGATAGGTGATCACCACAGCAGTCATGAACATGGCGGGAATGGTGCAGATCCAGTGCAGCTTGCCCTCTTTGATGAGGTAGGCGGCAGCGGCCCACAGCATGATGACGGCGGTGGTCTGGTTGGCCCAGCCGAAGTAGCGCCAGATCACCCCGAACTCAGCCTTGGAGATGATGAAGCCAAGGATAAACATGGGGATGGCGATCAGCAGACGCTTGGCCAGCGGCTTCTGGGTCATCTTCAGGAAGTCCGCCACGATCAGGCGAGCACTGCGAAACGCGGTGTCACCGGAGGTGATGGGCAGGATCACCACGCCGAGGATGGCCAGAATGCCGCCGACTGTGCCGAGCAGGCTGGTGGAGACTTCGTGTACCACGGCTGCCGGGCCGCCGTTGGCCATGGTGGCGTTGAGCGCTTCGGTGCTGTCGTAGAAGGAGAGACCCAGGGTGCACCAGATAAGGGCGATGATCCCTTCACCGATCATTGCGCCGTAGAAGATGAAGCGGCCGGATTTTTCGTTCTGCATGCAGCGCGCCATCAGCGGTGACTGGGTGGCGTGGAAGCCTGATACCGCGCCACAGGCGATGGTGATGAACAGCAGCGGCCAGAGCGGCAGTTCGGTCGGGTGCAGGTTGGAGAAGTCCATCCCGGTGTTGTAGAAGCCTTTGCCGGAGGCGATCAGGCCAACGATGAGGCCGACCGACATGAAGACCAGCAGGGCGCCGAAGATGGGGTAGAAGCGGCCGATGATCTTGTCGATGGGGACTATGGTCGCGAGGATGTAGTAAGCAAAGATTGCCACAATCCAGTAGACCAGATCGGTGGAGGTGAGGTTGGCCAAGAGGCCCGCCGGGCTCAGCACGAATACCACGCCGACCAGCATCAGCAGCACCACGGCAAACAGGTTCATGAAGTGCTTGGCGGCGGTGCCCAGATGCTCACCGACCACGGTTGGCACCGAGGCACCCTTGGCGCGCACCGACAGCATGCCGGAGAAGTAGTCATGTACCGCACCGGCGAAGATGCAGCCAAAGACGATCCAGAGCATGGCGACCGGGCCGTAGAGGGCACCCAGGATGGGGCCGAAGATGGGGCCAACACCTGCGATGTTGAGCAGTTGAACCAGATAGACTTTCTTGTCCGACATCGGGACATAGTCCACCCCGTCAGCCATGGTGATGGCGGGGGTTTTCAGCTCGGGTTTCGGGCTGAATATCCGTTCGATGAATTTGCCGTATATGAAGTAGCCGGCCACAAGTAAGCCGACACAGAGGAAGAACCAGATCATTGCTACGCTCCTGCATTGTTATTTTTTAGTGTGCAGAGCGAGTCTAAAACGGTTGCGCCTGACTGGCAGGTGAAACTCCCCGAGCGGCGCTTTGGCGCGCCGAGCGGTCGGCGGCTGTGATCAGGCGCACACTCCGCGGCTCAGTCCAGCCCCAGCTGATCTTTGAGCTCCTTGAGATAGCGACGACTGACCGGCACCCGGGCGCCGCTCGGGGTGACAATCTCTGCCAGCTGGTTATCCAGCAGCCGGATCTCGAAGATTGCGTTGGGGGAGACCAGATACTGGCGGTGGCAGCGCAGTAGCGGGCTCTTTTCTTCCAGGGATTTGAGGGTGAGCTGGGTGTGGAACAGCTCGCCCTGACAGGCCACATGGACCCCGCCAAGATCGGAGAAGGCATATTCCACTTGCGCGATGGGCAGCAGCCTGACCCGATTGTGCAGATAGCCCGGAATATGTTCGATAGTCGGGGCCAGCCGCTCGATGGGCTGCGGGGAGATATCCTGCTTGAGGCGAGCGAGGGTCTTGGCGAGCCGGGCGGGCTCCACCGGTTTGAGCAGGTAGTCGAAGGCGTTCTCTTCAAAGGCCTGAATGGCATATTCGTCAAAGGCGGTGACAAAGACGATCCGGGGCAGGGGGTCGAGCATGGCGACCAGCTCCATGCCGCTCAGCTTGGGCATCTGAATATCGAGGAACACCACATCAGGCTTGAGGCGCTGAATAAGCGGCAGCGCCTCGATGGCGTTGGCCGCTTCCCCCACGATCTCGATGGCAGGATCGCAGGCCAGCTGTTGCCTCAACTCTTCGCGGGCATAGTGTTCGTCATCGACTATCAGGGTGCGGATCATGGTTGCTCCTTGGGGATGGTGAACGAGACCCGGGTCCACTGCTCAGGCTTGCACGCAATAGTCACGCCATAGCGCTCGCCAAAGGCGCTTTTCAGTCGCCGATCGACAATGGTCATGCCCAGACCGTCGCCAGCGGGATGTGCTTGCCAGGTGCCTGCATTATCTTCCACATGGATGGTGACGCTGGTGGGATGCTCTTCGGTCCAGAGGCGAATGCGCCCCTGCTCCAGCAGGGTCGAGATGCCGTGCTTGATGGCATTCTCGATCAACGGTTGCAGGGTGAAGCTGGGCAGTCGCAGTGTGGCCAGATGGGGCGGGATCTCGTTTATCACCGTCAGCCGATCGCCAAAGCGGGCCAGCTCGATCTCCAGATAGGATTGGCAGTGCTCCTGCTCCTCCTGCAGGGTCGCAAGGCCGCTCTGGCGTTTGAGGTTCTTGCGAAAGAACAGCGATAGATGCAGCAGCAGATCCCGCGCCTTGTCCGGATCGCGCCGGGTGATGGCACTGATGGTGTTGAGGGTGTTGAACAGAAAGTGGGGGTTGATCTGGGCCTGGATCAGCTTGAGTTCGGACTGCACCAGCAGCCGCTGATGCTGCTCCAGCCGACCGGCCAGCAACTGCTGTGACAGCAGGTTGGCAATCCCTTCCCCCAGGGTGTGGTTGATCTTGAGAAACAGCCGCTTCTTCGGCTCGTAGAGCTTGATGGTGCCGATCACTCCCTTGTCCCCCTGCAGCGGGATCACCAGCACCGAACCCAGCTGGCATGCAGAGGAGAGGCTGCAGCGATAGGGCTGGCTGTTGCCATCGGCAAACAGCACCTTGTTTTGGGCGATAGCCTGCATAGTGATGGCTGACGCGATAGGGGTGCCCGGCAGATGATGATCTTCGCCGGTGCCGATAAAGGCGAGGATCTGCTCGGTGTCCGTGATGGCGA
The DNA here is from genome assembly GCF_040908345.1 of Aeromonas sp. R3-1. Lineage (NCBI taxonomy): Bacteria > Pseudomonadati > Pseudomonadota > Gammaproteobacteria > Aeromonadales > Aeromonadaceae > Aeromonas > Aeromonas sp. R3-1. The sequence continues at coordinate 21,415 of NZ_JBFODN010000050.1, read as the reverse complement.
CCGCCCCCACGCCGGTCTCCTCCTGAATGATGCGGGCAATCTTGTTGCTCGCCTCCGGGGTAAAGCCCTGACTCATGATCCCCACTGTGCGGTTGGCGATATTGAGCGCCTTGGCGGAGAAGACCCGGGAGAACTTCTCATACATCCGCTGCTGGTCGCGGATCATGCTGATAAAGAGCGCCGCGCCGCAGGAGTTGGCCAGAATCATCGGGGTGGCGATGGTGCGTACCAGCAGCAGGGATTTGTCGAACGGGGTCGCCACCAGCAGGATGATGACCATCTGCATGATCTCGGCGTAGAGGGTGGTAAAGAAGGCGATACGCGGTTCAAACAGGGCATCCGTTCGTCCCGAGCGCATCAGTCGCCAGTGCACTATGCCCCCGAGCAACCCCTCGCAAGTGGTGGAGATGGCGCAGGCGAGATCGGTAAATCCCCCTAGCGTATAGCGGTGCAGGCCGCCGGTCAGCCCCACCAGAAAGCCCACCAGCGGTCCCCCCAATAATCCCCCCAAGACGGCGCCGACCGCCCGGGTGTTGGCGATGGCATCGTCGATATCGAGGCCTACATAGGTGCCGAGGATACAAAAGCTGGAAAAGATGATGTATATCAGTATCTTGTGAGGTAGTCTCACGGAATAGTTGGCAAGCGGGCGCAGCAGCGGGCTTTTCGAGAAGAGATAGGCTATCACCAGGCTGACGCTCATCTGTTGCAGCAAGGAGAGGACCAACTGCATAAAAAACACTCCTCATAAGCCAGCTGAAAAAATGTTCAGCCCGTGAATAAGTGTGATCAGGATCTTGTTCTGTTGGCCCAACTGGGCGCAACGGGCCGCCAGTTTGCCAGAACAAGTGGATAAAACCATATCAAATCAGCATGTTAAATTGATATTTGTGTAAGCGGCAGCGGGTTGATATTGATGGATGGAGCATGAATGTATCCGCTGGATACGCCACACGGAGGTGGCATGCTCCGCCCGGCCCCTTGGCTGGGCGTTTTTTATACATGGTCAGTTGGCAACCTTCTGATGGGGGTTTGAGCAATTATTCCGGTTTGTCCAATGAGTTATCCCCAGCTTCTGGGGATAACTCAGAATGCAAAGTAGTAGCAGAAGCGGCGGGTCAGGTTGAAGAACTGCCGTTGTCCCTCATCCAGCTCTTCCTGTTTGATAAAAGCAGTGATGGTGCGTTCATCTTCCCGCAGATCGATCATGGCGACGGCTTCTGGCCGCTGGGCCTTGATATAGGGCAGGATCTTCGGCTTGAGGGGCATGGTGGGTTCGGTAGAGAGCACCAGCGCGATGCTCTCGTCGGAGAGTTTCACCAGTGATCCCGGCGGATAGACCCCCAGTACTTTGACCAGCAACTTGACCAGATTCTGGTCGAACTTCTTCTGGGATAACTTGTAGAGCTGGCTGATGGCCTGACTCGGCGCGGCCGGGTTGCCGCTGTTGCGGGGATGGAGCAGCTCATCGTAGAAGTCGACCAGCCCGATCAACCGCGCCAGCGGCGGGATCTCCCCGCCCTTGATCCCGAGCGGATAACCGCTGCCGTCTAGCCGCTCGTGGTGCAGATGGGCGACCTGACGGATTTTCGGTTCAAAGGCGTTGAGCTGGGTCAGCATGTCAAATCCGTACTGGGGATGCATATTGAGGAAGTTCTGCTCGGCCTTGTTGAGATCCCCGCGTTTTTGGGTGATCTGGCTCGGGATCTTCAGTTCACCGATATCGTGGATAAGTCCCGCAAGTCCCGTCTCTTCCAGTTCTATAGGATTCATCCCCAATTCGCGTGCCATCAGCATGGCAATGAAAGCCACATTGAGGCTGTGTTGCAGCAGGATATCGGTGTGGGGGCTGCGAATAAGGTGGAGCCCGAGAGGCCCTTCATGCTGACTGAGGGTGAAGGCGGCATTGCGGACGATCTGGGCGGTATTGGCCAGCCCCTCATCCGGTTTGAGGTTGAGCGCCCCGAGTGCATCGCGCAGCTCGCTCATGGATTGGCCAAAGGCTTTGTCGGCGGCGCGCATGGAGCGGCGAAAGGCCTTTTCGTCAAATGGGGGCGGGCCCGAGGCAATCAGCTCTTCCAGTTCATCAAGATCAGGCCCGGCATCCGGGATATCGCCGCGCAGCAGCGGCTCGATGGGCAGATCGCTCTTGTCGGGGTCGACCATCAGCAGGGTGAGATCAAGATGACGGAGAATGTCGAGTTGCTGCTGGTCCTTGATCTTGAAGGTATTGAACATAAACGGGTGGTTGGTCCATCCCGTGGGGAGATGGATATAGTGGCCTACTCTCAATTGCTCTATCGAGGCTTGGATCAGTGCCATCGGTTAACCTGCATTTCGCGAATGCCTACTCAACAAGCTAGCAAAATCCGATGGATAGACAACTAAAAATCCATTTCGGGGCTGCGGAGCACCCCGTGCTGTGATGGGGCGCACGAGCGCCGTGCTGCTCCTCTTAATTCGCGCTTAAGTTTTACTTCCTACGCTGGCCCCGTCGTTTTTGTTGGCTTGGCCGGCCCGCTGCACTGCAGGCCGGTATGTAGGAGTTGTTTATGCGTGTAACCCTCGGTGTACTGCAGACCAATCTGTTGCTGGTGCTCTTTTTCGCCCTGGTACTGAACTGGCCAATCTTTTTGCATTTCTATACGGTGCTCAGCGCCCTGACCCATGTCAAAGCCGGATTTGCCATCTCGATCCCGCTGGTGCTGATCGCGGCGCTCAATGCCGTGTTTATTCCCTTCACGTTCCGGTTTGTGCTCAAGCCCTTTTTTACCGTGCTTATTCTGACTGGCTCCATCGTCAGCTACGCCATGCTCAAATACGGCGTCATCTTTGATGCAGGCATGATCCAGAACATAGTGGAGACCAACAGTGGTGAGGCGGGGGCCTATTTGAATGGCTCGGTTGCGCTCTGGTTTCTGCTGACCGGGCTGCTGCCTGTTCTGGTGCTCTGGTCACTGCGGATCCGCTATCCGGCTCGCTGGTATCAGGGGTTGGCGTGGCGGGCAGGTGCACTGGCTATCTCTCTACTGTTTATCGGGGGCGTCGCGTCACTTTACTATCAGGATTACGCCTCGGTCGGGCGCAACAACAAGTCGCTGGCCAAAGAGATTGTGCCCGCCAACTATGTGCACGGCCTCTACAAATATGGGCGGGATGTGCTGTTTGCCACGCCGATCCCCTACCAGCAGTTGGGGACCGATGCCAGGGTGGTGGCACGGGGAAGCAAGCCAACTTTGATGTTCCTGGTGGTGGGGGAGACGGCGCGCAGCCAGAACTACTCCCTTAACGGGTATGGCAAGGCAACCAACAGCTTCACGGCCAAAGAGCAGGGGGTGGTGTCGTTCAAAGATGTGCGCTCCTGCGGTACTGCCACTGCAGTTTCGGTGCCCTGCATGTTCTCCAACCTCACGCGCCGTGGTTACGATGACCAGCTCGCCAGCTCCCGTGACGGTCTGCTCGATGTGCTGCAACATGCCGGAGTCTCGGTATTGTGGAAAGAGAATGATGGCGGCTGCAAAGGGGTGTGCCGCAATGTGCCGACCATCGAGATCCTCCCCAAATCCTATCCTGCGCTCTGTCAGGGGGAGTCTTGCTATGACGAGGTGCTGCTGGAGGGGCTGGATCAGCAGATTGCCAGCATGAAGGGCAACAAGCTGGTGGCTTTTCACCTGATGGGCAGCCATGGCCCGACCTATTTTCGTCGTTACCCTGCCAGTGAGCGCGTCTTTATGCCGGACTGCCCGCGTAGCGACATTGAAAACTGCAGCAACGAAGAGCTGGTCAACACCTATGACAACACCATCCGCTACACCGACAAGGTGGTGGGTCTGCTGATAGACAAGCTCAAGTCGCTGGAGAGCCAGTACGATGTGGGACTGGTCTATCTCTCCGATCACGGCGAATCCCTCGGGGCCATGGGGCTCTATCTGCACGGCACGCCCTACAAATTTGCGCCGGATGATCAGACCCGGGTGCCGCTGCTGACCTGGTTCTCGCCCCAGTTACAGGCCGATCGCCAGCTTGATATGGGTTGCCTGGCGGCGGAGGCGAGCAGTCAGCGCTTCTCCCATGACAACCTCTTTCACTCCATGCTGGGGATCATGGATGTGCAGACCCGTGTTTACGACAACAAGCTGGATCTGTTCAAGCCATGTCGGGCGGGCTAAACCGCCAGCAAAGCACACAATAGAAAACGGCAGCCACTGGCTGCCGTTTTGTTATCTCGCAAGATCAGAGCCTTACTTCTGCTCCATGATGATCTGCAGCAGATCTCCCTCCAGCAGGGCGCGCTTGACCAGCGCAAAGCCGCCATAGGTCGGCTGGTTCTGGAAGCGGGCTTTCACGATGGGCAGGCCACGGTGGAAGCTCGGCAGGGATTGATGCTCGACACAGCGACGAATTGCCGGGAAGAGGATCTCTTCGGCGGCGGTGATTTCACCGGCGATCAGCACCTTCTGCGGGTTGAACAGGTTGACCGTAATAGCCACCGCTCGTCCCAGATGCTCACCCACGTTCTCGATCACGCTGCGGGCCAGCTCATCACCTGCCAGTGCCGCCTTGCACACCTCCTGAATGGTGATGTGTTTCTCTTGCAGTGCGCTCTGGTGACCGCGGCTGATGAGCTCCTTCACCTTGTCGATGATCGCTTCGTTGGAGGCGATGGTTTCGAGGCAGCCGAAGTTGCCACAGTGGCAGCGCTTGCCGAGCGGCTCGACCTGAATATGGCCGATCTCGCCGACGTTGCGGTTCTGACCGAGGAACACCTGACCCTTGGTGATGATCCCCGAGCCCGTCCCCTGATGGACGCTCACTAGAATGGAGTCCATGCAGTCGCGGGACTCGCCGAAGAAGTGTTCGGCCAGCGCCAGCGAGCGGGTGTCGTTGCCCACATAGCAGGGGAGGTTGAAGTGGTTCTCAAGCAGCTTCGCCAGCCCCAGATTACGGATCTGGTACTTGGGGGTGTAGATGACCATACCGGATTCCGGGTTGACCAGGCCCGGCATGGTCAGCGCGATGCTGATGAGGTTGCGACAACGTTCGCGGTTGGCATCGATAAAGGCGCCAATCTCTCGCAGCAGCATGTCGACCACGGGTTGCTGGTCGATCTCGGTCACCTGAATGACGTGCTGGTCGAGCTCCTTGCCATCGAGGTCATAGAGACTCAGTTGCAGGTAGCCGCGGCCCAGCTTGGCAGAGACAAACTGAAAGCGATGTTTGATGGTGGTCAGGGAGATGGCACGCCGCCCGCCGGTTGAGGCTTGCGGAGAGGTCTCCTTGATCAGGCCATGCTCGATCAGTTGCCGGGTTATTTTGGTCACGCTGGCCGGGGCCAGCTGACTCAACTCGGCAATCTTGACCCGGGAGATGGGGCCTTGCAGGTCGATGAGCCGATACACGGCTGCACTGTTGACCTGCTTGATAAGATCTACGTTTGCTATTTGTCCGCCAGTCATGATGTCACTGTTGTGTGTAGTGTCCGTTAACCACGGTCCCACGGACCGTGAAGTCCTGATCGAAGACAGTGAGGTTGGCTACTTTACCGACCTGGATACTACCGAGACGTGAGTCCCATCCAATGGCGCGAGCGGGGTAGAGGCTGGCCATTCTCAGTGCTTCATCGAGCGGTAATCCGACCTGCTTGACCAGATTTTCCACCCCCTCAATCATGGTGAGGGAGGAACCGCCGAGTGTACCATTCTCGTCGACACACTGACCATCGCGTAAAAAGACGGTGGTGCCACAAAAATCAAATTTCTCAAAGCCTTCCGGCGCTCCGGCTGCTGCGGTGGCATCGGTGACCAGCACCAGTCGCTCCCCCAGCGCCTTGTGAGCCAGACGCACGTTGGCCCAGTGCACATGGTGGCCATCGACGATGATGCCCGCATAGACATCTTTGCGATCGTAGATGGCGCCCACCACGCCCGGCTCGCGACCGTTGAGGGTCGGAGTCATTGCGTTGTAGAGGTGGGTCGCAAAGCGAATGCCGTTATCAAACCCGGCCATCGCCTGATCGTAACTGGCGGCAGTGTGACCGGCCGAGACCAGAATGCCCGCTTCCACCAGACGGCGGATATGGGCCGGCTCGTTGCGCTCTGGAGCCAGGGTGATTTTGGTGATGGCATCCGCGTTGGCGCAGAAGAAGTCGATCATTTCGTCCGCTGGCTGGCGAATTTGCGCGGCAGGGTGGATCCCCTTGCGCTTGAGGTTGGTGTAAGGCCCTTCCAGATGGACGCCCAGCACCTCGTTGGGGTTGGCAGCCATGTAGTTACGGGTCACCGCAACGGCCTGCTTCATATCCGCATCCGGACTGGTGATCAGGGTCGGCAGGAAGCTGGTGGTACCGGATTTGAGGTTGGCCGCCTGCATGGTCGCCAGGGTTTCGGTGGTGATGTCGGTGTTGAACATCACACCGCCACAGCCGTTGAGCTGCACGTCGATAAAACCGGCGGTCAGGTTGGCGCCTTTGAGGTCAATCTGCTCGATGCCTGCAGGCAGTTCGGCCAGGTGAGAGATGGCGACAATTTTGTCGCCCTCGATAAGCACCCCGTAGCCGGTCAGCACGCAGCTGCCGGTGTAGAGGGTGCAGTTGGTCAATGCGTACATGACGACTCCTTACAGACGGCCGATGTTGGCGGCTTCCAGCTGCTGGAAGTAGCGAACGGTCTTGACCTTGAGCTCCATGGTGGAGGGCTCGTCGCACACCATCATTCCCTTCGGATGCAGTTGCAGGGTGGAGATGGTCCACATGTGGTTGACGCTGCCTTCTACGGCGGCCTGCAGGGCCAGTGCCTTGCCGTGACCGGTGACCAGGATCATGATCTCTTCCGCATCCATCAGGGTGCCGACACCCACGGTCAGGGCCAGTTTGGGCACCTGCTCCATGTCGCCACCGAAGAAGCGGGAGTTGGCGATACGGGTGTCTTCGGTCAGGGTCTTGACCCGGGTGCGGGAGGAGAGGGAAGAGGCCGGTTCGTTGAACGCGATGTGGCCGTCGTTACCCACGCCACCCATGAACAGGTGGATCTTGCCGTAGGACTTGATTTTGTCTTCGTAGCGCTTGCACTCGGCCACCAGATCCTCGGCATTGCCGTTGAGGATGTTGATGTTCTCGGGACGAATGTCGATGTGGCTGAAGAAGTTGTTGTGCATGAAGCTGTGGTAGCTCTCCGGGTGATCTTCCGGCAGGCCGACGTACTCGTCCATGTTGAAGGTGACCACGTTCTGGAAGCTCACTTCACCGGCTTTGTGCAACTCGATCAGGCGCTTGTAGGTATTGAGCGGGGTGCCACCGGTGGGCAGGCCCAGTACGAAAGGGCGATCGCTGGTCGGCTTGAACGCGTTGATGCGGTCAACGATGTAACGAGCAGACCACAGGCCTACTTGGCTGGCAGATTTCAACGGGATCAGGCGCATATGGGATACCTCTGTGTCGGGTTGCGACCGGTTTGGCGGTGGCAATTGGCTAAGACGGATTCAAGTTGTTTTATAGCGTAAATAAAGATTGCGAACTAAGCCACATCTATCCACCACCTTTATCTTGTTTGGGTGATAACGATCACGATTATCGGTTTATTAATTTGCGCAGCGAAATAAAAGCCCTAGACTGCCAATCAAGCCTTGATGGCTTATGCGTCAAACGTGATAAGCACTTAATTTCTAGAAAAACATTAACTAAGGAGAGGAACCGTGAACATTCTCGGTTATTTGCAAAAGATCGGCCGTGCCCTGATGGTGCCGGTAGCGGTATTGCCTGCCGCCGCGATCCTGATGGGGGTTGGCTACTGGATTGACCCGAATGGTTGGGGTGGTGACAGTGCGCTGGCTGCCTTCCTGATTAAAGCGGGCGCAGCCATTATCGATAACATGTCCGTACTGTTCGCAGTCGGTGTCGCTTACGGTATGTCCAAGGATAAAGACGGTTCTGCTGCCCTGGCAGGTCTGGTCGGCTTCCTGGTCGTTACCACCCTGCTGAGCCCGGGCGCTGTGGCCCAGATCAAGAGCATCCCGGTGGAGCAGGTTCCTGCCGCGTTTGCCAAGATCAGCAACCAGTTCGTGGGTATCCTGTGTGGTGTTATCGCCGCTGAGCTGTACAACCGCTTCAGCAGCGTCGAGCTGCACAAGGCACTCTCCTTCTTCTCCGGTCGTCGTCTGGTACCGATCGTAACCTCCGTGGTGATGATCGTCGTATCTTTCATCCTGATGGCCGTATGGCCGGCAATCTACGGTGGTCTGGTCTCCTTCGGTGAGTCCATCGTGAGCCTTGGCTCTACCGGTGCCGGTATCTACGCCTTCTTCAACCGTCTGCTGATCCCGATCGGTCTGCACCACGCCCTGAACTCCGTGTTCTGGTTCAACGTGGCCGGTATCAACGACATCCCGAACTTCCTGGGTGGTCAGGCTACCATCGATGCCGCTCTGGCCGCTGGCAAGAGCCTGGAGCAGGTGAAAGGCGTGGTCGGTATGTACCAGGCTGGCTTCTTCCCCATCATGATGTTCGGTTTGCCGGGTGCCGCTCTGGCCATCTACCACTCCGCCAAGAAAGAGAACAAAGAGAAAGTTGCCTCCATCATGATCGCAGCTGCCTTTGCCTCCTTCTTCACCGGTGTAACCGAGCCGCTCGAGTTCTCCTTCATGTTCGTGGCGCCGGTACTGTATGTCATCCACGCCGTACTGACCGGTATCTCCGTGTTCATCGCTGCCTCCATGCAGTGGATGGCCGGTTTCGGTTTCAGTGCCGGTCTGGTGGATATGGTGCTCTCCAGCCGTAACCCGCTGGCGACCAACTGGTACATGCTGATCCCTCAGGGTCTGGTCTTCTTCGGCCTCTACTACACCGTGTTCCGCGTAGTGATTGCCAAGCTGAACCTGAAAACCCCGGGTCGTGAAGATGACGAAGATACTGCTCCGGCTGCCGCTCAATCTACCAACCGTACCGAGCTGGCCAAGCAATACCTGGAAGTGCTGGGTGGTCAAGAGAACCTGGTCTCCATCGATGCCTGCATCACCCGTCTGCGTCTGACTCTGAAAGACCGCAGCATCGTCGATGAGCGCAAGCTGAAAGCCCTGGGTGCGGCCGGTGTGGTCAAACTCGGTGAGCAGAACCTGCAGGTGATTCTGGGCCCATTGGCCGAAATCATCGCCGGTGAGATGAAAGCCCTGCGTTAATCGAGCGACTCGCTCACCTCAAGTCTAAGTCCATTGTTGACATAACTAAGGGCCCCGCTCAGGGGCCCCATATAAAAAAGCCAAGAAAATCCAACCTTTACTTCAAATGAGAGCAGCAGTTATGAACTTGAAACATTCTCTGTTAGCCATTGCCATGTCTACCGTTTTTGTCAGCCAGGTCCAGGCAGCCGATGCCGCCAAGCAGGCCGTGGTCGACTCCCTCGCCAACAACCTGGTGGTCAAGTATGAAGTGGTCACCAACGACGGTGCCGGTGCCGGCCTCGATTGCCAGGCGCTGGGTTCCGAGTGGGCGAGCTGTGGCGTTGCCAAGCTGCACCTGACCAATACCGGTGCGGACGTCACCTCCAAAGACTGGAGCATCTACGTCTCCTCCATCCGTCGTATCCAGCGTGTGGATAACGACCAGTTCACCATCACTCACCTGACCGGCGATCTCTATCGTTTGACGCCAACCGAGAAGTTCCAGGGCTTTGCCAAGGATGCCACGGTCGAAGTGCCGCTGGTGGTGGAATACTGGGTACTGTTCGAATCTGACATCATGCCGAACTGGTATGTCGCCAGCGAAGGTGCCGAGCCGAAAGTACTGGCCAGCATGAGCAACATCAATGATGCCAGCACCTACGAGAAGCCGATGCCGGCTGATGGCTGGAAGCGCACCAAGGATGACAAGAACATCCTGATGAATAGCGAGACCCGTTTCGCGGCCAACCAGACCAGCACCCTGCTGCCGGCTGGCAAGATTGACAACCAGATCCTGCCGACCCCGATGAAGCAGGTAGTCAAAGCTGGTCCGCAAATCGACTTCTCTACCATCAAGCTCAATGCCCTGGACTTGCCGAGCGATCGCGCCGATGCCCTGAAGGCTCAACTGACCAAGCTGGGTGTTACCCTCTCCGACACCGGCTACCCGGTGACCATCAAGCTCGGCAGCAAGCTCAAGCAGGCTGAAGGTTATGACATGACCATCGGTCAGAAGGGCACCGTAATCCAGGGTCGCGACATCGACGGGGCATTCTGGGGGGCACAATCCCTGATCTCCCTGCTGGGTGTTGATGACAAGCTGGTGAGCCCGATGACCGTCGAGGATGCGCCGCGCTTTGAATACCGTGGCATGCAGACCGACGTGGCCCGCCACTTCCGCAGTCTGGATACCATGAAGAAGCTGGTTGACCAGATGTCTGCCATGAAGCTCAACGTGCTGCACCTTGGCCTGACCAACGATGAAGGCTGGCGTCTGGAGATCCCGGGTCTGCCGGAGCTGACCCAGGTCGGTAGCCAGCGTTGCCACGACGAGTCCGAAACCAAGTGCCTGATGCCGCAACTGGGTTCCGGCCCGACCAGCGACAACCAGGGTTCCGGTTTCTACAGCAAGTCTGACTACGTGGATCTGGTGCGTTATGCCAAGGCCCGCGGTGTGACCGTGATCCCCGAGATCAACATGCCGGCTCACGCCCGTGCTGCCGTGGTCTCCATGGAAGCGCGCTACAAGCGTCTGATGGCGGAAGGCAAAGAAGCGGAAGCCAACCAGTTCCGTCTGACTGATCCGGCTGACACCTCCAACGTCACCTCGGTCCAGTTCTACGACAAGATGTCCTTCATCAACCCTTGCCAGCCGGGTGCTGCCACCTTCGTGGCCAAGGTAATGGATGAAGTTGCCCAGATGCACCAGGCCGCCGGTCAGCCGCTGACCGCATGGCACTACGGTGGTGATGAGGCGAAGAACATCATGCAGGGCGGTGGCTATCAGGATCCGGCCGTCACCAAGAAAGAAGAGCTGGTCGCCTGGAAAGGTAACGTCGACTCCAGCAAGCAGGACAAACCGTTTGGCAAGTCCCCGATGTGCCAGAAGATGATCGATGAAGGCAAGATCAAGGAAGTGGGCGAGCTGCCGGTTTACTTCGCCAAGGAAGTGGGCCAGATGGTCAAAGACCGCGGCTTCTCTACCCTGCAGGCGTGGGAAGATGGTCTGAAGTACGCCAGCGGTGCCAAGGACTTCGCAACCGACAACACCCGTGTCAACTTCTGGGAAACCCTCTACTGGGGTGGCTTCAACGAAGCGATGAAGTGGGCGCACAAGGGTTACCAAGTGGTGCTGTCCAACCCGGATTACCTCTACTTCGACTTCCCGAACGAAGTACACCCGGCCGAGCGTGGTTACTACTGGGCAACCCGTTTCAACGACACCCGCAAGGTGTTTGCCTTCGCCCCGGAAAACCTGCCGCAGAACGCCGAGACCTCGGTTGACCGCGACGGCAATGCCTTCGTGGCCAAGGGTGACCAGGATCCGGTCAAGTTCAAGGGGATCTCCGGTCAGCAGTGGAGTGAAACTGTGCGTACCGATGCTCAGTATGAGTACATGGTCTACCCGCGTATCTTCTCCGTGGCCGAGCGTGCCTGGCACAAAGGTGGCTTCGAGCTGAACTATGTGAAGGGTCGCGAGTTCTCCGGCGAGACCAAGTTCGTCAACAAGGCCACCCTCAACAAAGAGTGGAACCAGTTTGCCAACGTACTGGGTCAGCGCGTGCTGCCGAAACTGGATCAGGCCGGTGTTGAATACCGTCTCTCCGTACCGGGTGCCAAGGTAGTGAACGGTGTGCTGGAAGCGAACGTGGATCTGCCGGGTCTGCCCATCCAGTACAGCCTGGACGGTACCAACTGGAGTGCCTATGACGCCGCGGCCAAGCCGAGCGTGAATGGCAAGGTTTACCTGCGTACCACCAGCTTCGATGGCAAGCGCACCAGCCGCGTCACCGAACTGAACTGATAGCAGTCAACCGTTAACATGAGGTGGGTCGCAAGACCCGCCTTTCCCAAGGGCGATGGCGCATCGGGTTTGGGAAAGGTTGACTGTGCGTGTGAGCCTTTGTTGTGTGTAATTGTCTGTTTTGTGTTTTTCATCACTTTCAGCCCCGCCTCGTGCGGGGCTTTTTTATGCATTTAGTGTGCAATGTGCCAAGCCACGCCGTTTTTAGCGGTGCAATGGCCGGGAAATGGCCCGGAAGTGCCAAATTCAGGTTGAGACAGCGCCCGTAATAAGGGATCATACCCGGCTTGACGGCGGGGGGATGAGGGTGCCAGCCGGCACAACTTCCGCCAGTGACGCTTTTTTGAGGTGAGCCATGAGTCAGGCGAACAGCCCAACTAACTTTATTCGTCAGATCATTGATGAAGATCTGGCCAGCGGTAAGCACAGCAGCGTGCATACCCGTTTTCCGCCCGAGCCGAACGGTTATCTCCATATCGGCCACGCCAAATCCATCTGCCTGAACTTCGGCATCGCCCGCGACTATCAGGGCCAGTGCAACCTGCGTTTCGATGACACCAACCCGGTGAAGGAAGATATCGAGTACGTAGAGTCCATCAAGCAGGACGTACAGTGGCTCGGCTTCCAGTGGAACGGCGAGATCTGCTACTCCTCCGACTATTTCGACAAGCTGCACGGCTACGCCATCGAGCTGATTGAAAAGGGTTTGGCCTATGTGGACGAGCTGACGCCCGAGCAGATGCGCGAGTACCGTGGCACCCTGACTGAAGCCGGCAAGAACAGCCCGTTCCGCGATCGCAGCGTGGAAGAGAACCTGGCGCTGTTTGCCAAGATGAAGAACGGCGAGTTCGCCGAAGGCACCGCCTGCCTGCGCGCCAAGATCGACATGGCATCCCCCTTCATGGTGATGCGCGATCCGGTTATCTACCGTATCAAGTTTGCCCACCACCACCAGACCGGTGACAAGTGGTGCATCTACCCGATGTATGACTTCACCCACTGCATCTCGGACGCGCTGGAAGGGATCACCCACTCCATCTGCACCCTGGAGTTCCAGGATAACCGTCGTCTGTACGACTGGGTGCTGGACAACATCACCATCGACTGCCACCCCCGTCAGTACGAGTTCTCTCGTCTGAACCTCGAATACACCGTCATGTCCAAGCGCAAGCTGAACCTGCTGGTGACCGAAAAGCACGTCGATGGTTGGGATGACCCGCGCATGCTGACCGTCTCCGGTCTGCGTCGTCGTGGTTACACCCCGGCCTCCATCCGCGAGTTCTGCAAGCGCATCGGCGTCACCAAGCAGGACAATATCGTCGAGATGAGCATGCTGGAAGCCTGCATCCGCGAAGACCTCAACGAGCATGCACCGCGCGCCATGGCCGTGCTGCACCCGGTGAAAGTGGTCATCGAGAACCTGGCTGCCGACGAAGTGCTGACTGCCCCGGCCCACCCGAGCAATGCCGAGATGGGTACCCGCGAGCTGAATTTCACCCGTGAAATCTTCATCGACGAAGCGGACTTCAAAGAAGAGGCGAACAAGCAGTTCAAGCGTCTGGTGCTGGGCAAGGAAGTGCGTCTGCGCAATGCCTATGTGATCAAGGCCGAGCGCATCGAGAAAGATGCGGATGGCAAGGTCACCTGCATCTACTGCTCCTACGACCCCGAGACTCTGGGCAAGGATCCGGCCGATGGCCGCAAGGTGAAAGGGGTGATCCACTGGGTCAGCGCCACTCACTCCCTGCCAGCGGAAGTGCGTCTTTACGACCGTCTGTTCAAGGTGCCGAACCCGGGCGCCGAGGATGACTTCGAAGCCGCGCTGAATCCGGAATCCCTGGTGATCATCGAGGGTGCCCGTGTCGAGGCTTCCCTGAAGAACGCCAAGCCGGAGCAGGCTTACCAGTTCGAGCGTGAAGGTTATTTCTGCGCCGACAACAAGCTCTCCAGCCCGGAGCATCTGGTGTTTAACCGCACCGTTGCCCTGCGCGACTCCTGGGGCAAAGTCGAAGGCTAACTCAGTAGGGCAGGGGAGACCCTGCCCTGTGCGATGCCACGGCCTTCGCCGGACAATAAAAAAGCCAGCATCAGCTGGCTTTTTTATTGTCCGTTATCTGCAAGTCGCGGGCGACTTATTCGTCGTGCTTGCACTCACCGGTAGCACAGTGACCGTAGAGGTAGAGGCTGTGATTGGTGAGATGGATATTGAATTTCTTGGCGATCTCGCGCTGACGCTGTTCGATCACTTCGTCGGAGAACTCGATCACCTTGCCGCAGTCGAGGCAAACCAGGTGGTCGTGGTGCTCCTGAGTGGCCAGCTCGAATACTGACTTGCCACCTTCGAAGTGGTGACGGGTAACGATACCGGCATCATCAAACTGGTTGAGAACGCGATAGACGGTAGCGAGACCAATCTCTTCACCCAGGTCGATCAGTCGTTTATAGAGATCTTCGGCGCTGGTGTGCTGGCAGTCCGGCTGTTGCAGGATTTCCAGGATTTTGACCCGGGGCAAGGTGATCTTGAGCCCGGCCTTTTTTAACGCTTGGTTGTTGTCTGCCATATTCTACTTATTCGCATTCTCGAAGGTGGGGTTATTCTGATGGACTGCCGCAGGAATGGCAACCTTGAACTCGCTTGGCCTGTCATTATAGGTCGTAGCCTCCCTAAAAATAAACCCAGCAATTCAAGGGGTTTAGCCATAAATGGCCGGTTGGATTGAAATAATCAATCGTGTCGTCCGACTTGCTGGCATGGCAGATGTTGATAAGATGTAACTTTCATATTCTGGTCGGATGAGATCCATGGATTGGCTTTTTGACAATGCGGCCTGGGTGCGCCGCGCACTCAACGCCTGGCCCCCTTTCTGGGGCGCCGGTATCAAGATTGAGACCCTGAGCGATGACTTTCGCTACTGCCGGGTGACCCTCAAATCCCGCTGGTGGAACAAGAACGCCAACCGCACCCAGTTTGGCGGCAGCATGTTTGCCATGACGGACCCCATCTATCCGCTGATGCTGATGGGCTACTTCAAGAATCGCTACTACGTCTGGGACAAGGCGGGCAGCATCAACTACATCAAGCCGGGCAAGGGCAAGCTGGTGGCCGAGTTCAACCTGACCGAGGGCAAGCTGGCCGAAATCGTGGCGGCGACTGAAGGTGGCAACAAACACTTCCCAGAATTCGAGGTCTCGGTGCAGGACAAGAGCGGCGAGCTGGTGGCGCAGGTCAAGCGCACCCTCTATGTGCGGGCCAAACCGGAGCACAGAGGTGAATAACAGGGGAGAATAAAGGCAGGCATCTCAACAAGCAGATACAACAAGGGCCCCGTCGGGGCCCTTGTTGTCAGAGAGAAGAGGGGAAACGGATTACTCCAGCTCGCCCAGACACATCTCTTCGTGCAGCTGCTTGCACCAGCCCTTGACGCGCTCGGCAGTCAGCTCCGGTTGGCGATCTTCATCGATACCCAGACCGACAAAGTGCTTGTCATCGACCAGCGCCTTGGAGGCTTCGAACTCGTAGCCAGCAGTCGGCCAGTGACCGATGATGATGGCGCCTTTGGCTTCGACGATGTCACGCAGGGTGCCCATGGCGTCGAGGAAGTACTCGGAATAGTCTTCCTGATCACCGCAACCGAAGATGGCGACCAGCTTGTTGGTGAAGTCGATTTCGCCCAGATCGGGGAAGAAGTCGTCCCAGTCGGCCTGGGCTTCGCCGTAGTACCAAGTCGGGATGCCGAACATCAGCAGATCAAAGCTCTCGATGTCGGCCTTGCTGCTCTTGGCGATGTCACGGACTTCAATCAGGTTTTTGCCCAGCTCTTTCTGGATCATCTTGGCGACAGCTTCGGTGTTACCGGTATCGCTGCCAAAAAACAGACCTACACTTGCCATAGTGTTTAGTTACCCGTATTTGGTGTTAATGCTCAACGCTCAGACTGCAATGTCCACCGCAAAGGCGGACTCAATCTGTTGTTTCAGGATAGATTGGATCAGCTCGGCTCGGCTGATGTTCTGTTGTAACGCAAGTTGGTTCAGGCGCTCCAGCAACTCGGCCTCTACCTTTAACTCTACCCGCTTCAGCCCATTTTCCCGATCGCGCTTAAGCTGGTTACGCTTGTTGATCTTGAGCTGGGTCTCGCGGGGGAGTGGATTGGTCTTTGGCCTGCCGGGGCGCTTCTCATTTGCGAACAGATCCAGTGTTGTTCGATCAGTTTGCTGTTTGGCCATACATCACAGATGAAAATAAGTTAGCCGAGTCCTGAGCCTTCCCAGCCCAGTTCGATCAGCCCCTTGGCGACAAAACCCGCACAACCCAGAAACAGTACCAACCAGACGATAAAACGACCGAAACGGGGCACGTTGCCGCGCTTGAGCACGTCCTGAATGGCCAGGCCAATCAATATGAAAATGGCCACAAAGAATAACTTGAGGCCCAAACTTTCGATCAGGTCGATATGTTCACTTAGCATGGATTGCGCACACTCCTTATGACCGGCGCACTATATCACAAAGGATTTGAAACTGTTAACCGCCTGTCGACAGGAAATCCACAACCAATTTGTTGAACAGAGCCGGTTTTTCCGCATGCAGCCAGTGGCCGGTACCCGCGATGACACGCACCTTTGCCGCCGGGAATTGGGCCAGTGCCGTCTCGCTGTATTGGGGCTGCATATAGTCAGAATCCCCCCCTTTGATAAAGAGCACTGGCCCCTCGAAGCGGTGCTCATCCTCTGGCCAGCCCATGATGTTGGCGTAGTTTTGCTCAAGGGCGGGCACATTGAAGCGCCAACCCCAGCCATGCTCGCCTCTGGCGAACGATTTGAGCAGGAACTGGCGTACCCCGGCGATCTCGATATGCTGCGCCAGCATGGCTTCCGCTTCACTGCGGCTTTGCGGCGGCGTGCGCAGTGTGGCGTTGAGTCCGGCAAAGACATTCTGGTGGCGGGAGTGGGGATAGGCGACCGGCGCCATGTCGGCCACCACCAGCTTGGTCACCCGCTCTGGCGCCAGCTTGGTGACCTGCATCCCTACCTTGCCCCCCATCGAGTGGCCTACTATCGCCGCCTGATCAAGCTCAAGGTGATCCATCAGCGCGAGAATGTCGGCCGCTTGCGCCGGATAGCTCATCTCGCTGCTATGAAAGGAGGCGCCGTGGTTGCGCAGATCGACGCTGATGACCCGGTACTGTTCGCAGAGGGCACGGGCCAGCAGGCCGAGGTTGTCGAGGCTGCCAAACAGGCCGTGGATCAGAATGACCGCCGGGCCCTGACCCTGCTCCTTGAAGTTCAATATGCTGTTTTGTTGCAAAATGACACCTTGTCGGTCATGGGTGCGTATCGCTGTTTTATTTAACGCACTGGAAAGAAAAGGATTTCGTCCAATGGATTGGGATTTTATGTGGTTTTTTTTCTAAAAAATCCCGTCCGGATCGGCTATCAGTGCGGCTGATCACACACTTGGCCCGCTATTATGCCGTATTCTCGATGAGATTCATGTACATCTGCCAGCCCCTTGCTTGGGCTGTCGGGTTTGCCTATGTATAATCGCCGCATCCGAATTTCGACGAGTCCAGCGCATCCCTATGAAAACCATCGAGCTTGATGACGATCTCTACTTCTATATCGCCAGCCAGACCCGGCACATTGGTGAGAGTGCCTCCGATATCCTGCGCCGTCTGCTGGAACAGCCTGCTCACCAACGTGTGCCGGTTGCCGAGCCAGTTGCCGTCGCGCAGCCCAGTACGGTAGCCACCCAACAAGGGCTGCAAGCCTTGCTCGATTCTGGTGAGCTGCAAAAAGAAGAGAAGTCCATCAACCGCTTTATGCTGGTGCTGAGTACCCTCTACCGGGATAACCCGGAAGGCTTTACCCAGGCCACCGAAATCAAGGGGCGCAAGCGCGTCTATTTCTCGCAGGATCCCGAGGCTCTGCGTGCCAGCGGTAGCACCACCAAGCCCAAGCCGGTACCGGAGACCCCGTTCTGGGTGATCACCAACACCAACACCAGCCGCAAGCAGAATATGGTGGCCCAGCTGATGGCCAGCATGGGCTATGGCGAAGAGGTGATTGCGCAGGTGTGTGGCGCCATTTAACGACTCTTCAAGACTCAGGCCTTGCCCGGCAAGGCCGCCATTACGCAAGGAAAACGCCATGGCTCAGCATTCCCACGCCGGTCAGCCGGCCCGTTTAAGCGACCTGACCAACATCCCCCGTCTGGTCAGTGCCTACTACCTCAACAAGCCGGACATGAGCCGCCCCGAGCAGCGGGTGGCCTTTGGTACCTCCGGCCACCGTGGCAGCGCCCTGCACTGCGCCTTTACTGAATCCCACATTCTGGCGGTGACCCAGGCACTGGTGGAGTATCGCCAGCAGGCCGGTATTACTGGCCCGCTGTTTGTCGGTATGGATACCCACGCCCTGTCCGAATCCGCCTTTGCCAGTGCGGTCGAAGTGCTGGCGGCCAACGGTGTTGAAACCCGCATTCAGGCTGGCCTCGGCTTTACCCCGACCCCGGTCATCTCGCACGCCATCCTGCGCTACAACTCTGGCAAAGAAGGGGCCAGCAAGCCTGCAGCGCGCGCCGACGGCGTGGTGATCACTCCGTCCCACAACCCGCCGGAAGATGGTGGCTTCAAGTACAACCCGCCCCATGGTGGCCCCGCCGAAGGGGAGATCACCAAGTGGGTGGAGGACCGTGCCAACGCGATTCTGGAAGCGGGTCTGGCTGGCGTGAAACGGATGCCGTTCGCCGAGGCGCTCAAGAGCCCGTTCGTGGTCGAGCACGACTATGTCACCCCTTATGTGGATGATCTGAAGAATGTGCTGGACATGGACGCCATCAAGAACGCGGGCATCAAGATCGGTGTCGATCCGCTGGGCGGCTCCGGCGTTGCCTACTGGGACGTCATCGCCAAGACCTATGGCCTGAATATCGAGGTGGTGAACTACAAGGTCGACCCGACCTTCTCCTTCATGACCCTGGATAAAGACGGCAAGATCCGGATGGACTGCTCCAGCCCGTTCGCCATGGCGAGCCTGATTGCCCTCAAAGATAAGTTCGACATCGCCCTTGGCAACGACCCTGACTACGATCGTCACGGTATCGTCACCAAGTCCGGCCTGATGAACCCGAACCACTATCTGGCGGTGGCAATCCAGTATCTGTTTACCCATCGCACTGGCTGGTCTGCCGATGCGGCCGTCGGCAAGACGCTGGTCTCCTCGTCCATGATTGACCGGGTTGCCGGCGAGATTGGCCGCACCCTGAAAGAGGTGCCGGTCGGCTTCAAGTGGTTCGTGGATGGCCTCTACAGTGGCGAGTTCGGTTTTGGCGGCGAGGAGAGCGCGGGCGCCTCCTTCCTGCGCAAAGATGGCACCGTCTGGACCACCGACAAGGATGGCTTCATTCTGGCGCTGCTGGCGGCGGAAATTCTGGCGGTGACCGGCAAGGATCCGCAGGCTCACTACGACGCACTGGAAGCCAAGTTTGGCCGCTCCAGCTATCGCCGTATCGACGCCCCGGCCAACAGCGCCCAGAAAGCGGTGCTCTCCAAGCTGGATCCTGCACTGGTAGAAGCCTCCACCCTGGCGGGTGAGCCCATCATCGCCAAGCTGACCAAGGCGCCGGGCAACGATGCCGCCATCGGTGGTCTCAAGGTTGTCACCGAGAACGGCTGGTTCGCGGCGCGCCCCTCCGGCACCGAGTCCATCTACAAGATCTACATGGAGAGCTTCAAGGGCGACGCGCACCTAGATCTGATCCAGCAAGAGGCCCAGCAGATCGTCTCTGCGGCACTGGCCAAGGCAGGCGTATAACCCACCTTCAAGTCACTGACCGCTGACTAAAAAGAGGAGCCGCAATGGCTCCTCTTGTTCATGCGCGGGTTGAGGTGGTCTGGTGTTTACGCCTCGTTACAGATCCCTGTACTCGCTCGGTGGGCTTGCCAACGTTTGAAGAAGGGGCGTGCTGGCAGTTTCATCAGGAAAAGGGAGAGCAGGATCACCCCGATGCCGATCCACTGGCTGACATCCAGGGTTTCACCCACCATCAATACCCCAAGCGACACAGCCATCATGGGATTGGTGAGGGCCAGCATGCCCATCACCTCCGGGCCGTGGTGCTTTAATCCCCACAACCAGGCCCAGTAGCCCAGCCCGGTGTTGAGCAGGATCAACCAGAGCAATCCCGGCGCACTGGCGGGATCCGGTAACGGCATTGGGCCAGCCAGCCACCAGGCGAGCGGGATCAGCATCAAGCCCCCAAGCAGCAATTGCCAGGCGGTCAGCGCCAGCAGATCGTTTACCGGCCAGTGGCGCATCCAGCGGCTGGATTGGCCGATCAGCACTGTGGCCAGCATGGCGCATGCAACCCCGACAGGATCCAGATTGGCAGAGGGGTTGAGCAGCAGTAATACCCCAGCCAACCCCATCAATCCTAGCAGTAGCCATTTCAGGCTCGGTCGTGTGCCATCTTGCAACCAGGCCAGTAGCATCAGCACCAGCGGCAGGGTGGCACCAAGTGTACCTGCTACTGCCCCCGGCAGCCGGAAGGCTGCCACAAACAGCAAAGCGAAGAAGGCGGCAATGTTGCAAAACGCCAACAGGAACTGCTTGCCCCAGGGCAAAGGCGGCATGCGCGGATGCAACAGTAACAAGAGCAGCCCGGCAGGCAGTGCTCGCCATACGGCAACCCAGTAGGGTGAGTAGTCAGTCAGGTAGAGGCTGACGACAGCATAGGTGCTGCCCCACAGCAGTGGAGCCAGCAAGGCGATCAGCATTGGCATTATTTATCTCTTTATGAAGTATCTTTAAGTGAAGATAAGTTAGCGCCAAATTGATTTATCATCAAGTATCTCGATATAAAGATAAGTGGTTGGCGATGGAATCAGATCATGTAGACCTGCTGCTGGCTCAGTGGGCCCGGCAGCGACCGGATCTCGACTGTTCTCCTATGGGGGTGCTGGGTCGGGTAGCCCGGATGGCGGCAATTGCCGGTCGTGAGGTGAGTGAAGAGCTCAAGGAGTGCGGCCTGCTTGGCACGGACTTCGACATTTTGGCGACCCTGCGTCGGTCGGGTGAGCCACTGACGCCGACAGTGCTCTACCAATCGGCCATGTTGAGTTCGGGTGCCATGACGGCCCGGCTCGACAAGCTGGCCGAGCGGGGACTGATAGAGCGGCAAGCGGCGCCCAGCGATCGGCGCAGCCTGCTGGTCTGCCTCACCGAATCGGGCAAAGCGCTTATCGACCGAGCGGTTGAGCTGCACGTGGCCAACGAGCGTCGCCTGCTGGCGCCACTGACCGAGGCGGAGCAGGCTCAGTTAGCGGCACTGCTCAAACGCTGGTTGCTGGAAAACGAATAACAAAAACGGGCCAGCAGGCCCGTTTTTGTTGGCAAATCAGTGCTTGACTCAGTAACCGCCTTTGGCCTCTTTCACCGCCAGACCCAACTGCCATACCGCCAT
>NZ_JBFODN010000005.1:0-9987 GCF_040908345.1 Aeromonas sp. R3-1 | reverse complement strand
ACCAGATTGATAGGCTCCCACCCTTGCTCTCCTCGCTCTGCCGCTTTTTTCACCGCTGATGTGCCCCGTTTGCTCAGGGGCTGCCCCTGGCTTGTCGCTTCGGGCCAACAAAAGCGGGCTAGATGGGATCCCCTTCACACTTCTCCCCATTGTCCTGACGATGGCGGGAAACAGGCGCATATCTTGCTGTTTTTTATGCCGGTTCCAGATTTTTCCATTCGAAAAAGGACTTGCATATGTCCATAGGATTACCGCTCAAGCGGGTGGATGCCGAGGCCAAGGTGACCGGCAGCGCCCGCTATACCGATGACAACATCATGCTCGGGATGCGCCACGCCAAGTACGTGCGAAGCAATATCGCCCACGGCAAGGTGCTTGCCATCGATGCGACCGAGGCACTGGCCCTGCACGGGGTCGAAGCCGTGTTTACCCATGAAGATGTCCCTACCACCTGTTTTCGTACCGCCGGTCACGCCTGGTCTCTCGATGAGGCGAAACGTGATGTGAAAGACCGCCGTCTGCTCACAGAACATGTACGCCACTTTGGCGATGGGGTCGCCATAGTCGTAGCCCGCGATCCGCTGGTGGCCGAGAAGGCTGCCGCGCTGGTCAAGGTGACTTACGAGCCGCTGCCGGTGATGACGGATGCCGAGAGCGCGCTGGCCGACGGTGCCTATCCCATTCACCCGAGCGGCAATCTGCTACGCCAAAGCCAGCTTCGCGCCAATGACCCGGAGCAGGCCATTGCGGCGGCAGATCTGCAGTTTCAGGCGCACTACCGGACGCCAGTGGTGCAGCACTGCCATCTGGAGACGGTGACCTGTTACGCCTACATGGATCAACCGGACCACATCATCGTGGTCAGCAGCACCCAGATCCCCCAGATAGTGCGCAGCCGGGTGGCCAAATCCCTCGGTCTGCCCTGGTCGAGCGTGCGGGTGATCAAGCCCTATATGGGCGGCGGTTTTGGCAACAAGCAGGATGTGCTGGAAGAGCCGATGGCAGCGTTTTTGAGCTACAAGCTTGGCGGCGTGCCGGTCAAGGTGACCTTGAGCCGGGAGGAGTGTTTTTTTGCCTCCCGCACCCGCCACGGCTTTGCCATCGATGGCAAGATGGGCCTCAACCGCGACGGCACCCTCAAGGGCTATCAGCTCGACGTGCTCTCCAACACCGGCGGTTATGCCTCCCACGGCCACTCCATCGCCAGCGCAGGGGGCAACAAGATCAGCTACCTATATCCGCGCAGCGCATTCGGTTATGACGCCAAAACCTTCTACAGCAACCTGCCCACCGCCGGTGCCATGCGCGGTTACGGCGCGCCGCAGGTGATTTTTGCCCTCGAATGCATGCTGGATGACGCCTGCGCCGAACTGGGGCTGGATCCGCTTGATGTGCGCATCGCCAACGTGGCGCGGGAAGGGGACGTCAATCAGGTCAACCAGAAGACCATCTACAGCGCCGGGTTGCCGGACTGCCTGCTGCGTGGCCGCGAGATGTTCGAGTGGGATCGACTCAAGGCCGAGTGTCTGGGGCAGGATCCTGCCAGCCGTGTGCGGCGCGGCATCGGGGTAGCGTGCTTTAGCTACGGCTCCAACACCTATCCGGTGGGGGTCGAAATTGCTGGCGCCCGCATGCTGCTCAATCAGGATGGCACCGTCAATCTGCAGATCGGCGCCACCGAGATAGGGCAGGGGTCGGACACCGTCTTTGCCCAGATGGCGGCCCAGACGTTGGGCATTCCGTTTGAGCAGATCCGGGTCATTTCGACTCAGGATACCGACATTACCGCCTACGATCCGGGTTCGTTCGCCTCGCGTCAGAGTTATGTGGCGGCGCCCGCCATCCATCAGGCGGCGCTGCAGTTGCGGGCCCGTATCCTCTCGCTGGCAGCCCAGCTCTGCCATCAGGATGTAGGATCGCTGACCCTGATCGACGGCTACGTGGTGCTGGCCGGTGCGCCGGACAAGGTGCTGATCAGCGTCGCCGAGGTGTCGGTCAACGCCTACTACCACCTCACCATCGGTGGCCAGATCACCTCCGAGGTCTCCCACAAGACCACCACCAACCCGCCCAGTTTCGGCTGTACCTTTGTCGATCTCAGCGTCGATATCGATCTCTGCAAGGTAACCATCAATCGCATCATCAACCTGCACGATGCAGGCAAGATCCTCAACCCGCAGCTGGCGGAGGGGCAGGTGCACGGCGGCATGGGGATGGGGATCGGCTGGTCCCTGTTTGAGGAGATGATTATCGACGCCAAGAGCGGCGTGGTGCGCAACCCCAACCTGCTCGACTACAAGTTCCCCACCATGCTGGATTTGCCAGAGCTTGAGTGCGACTTCGTGCAGACCTACGAGCCCCAGTCGGTCTATGGCCACAAATCCCTGGGGGAACCGCCCATCATCTCGCCGGGCCCTGCTATTCGTAACGCCATCCGCATGGCGACCGGCGTCGCCATCAACGAGCTGCCTATCACCCCCAAAACCCTGTTCCGGGAGTTTGTCGCGGCGGGTTTGATTGGCGAGGGATCAGGGGAGGAGCAACACCATGTTTGATATTGCCCGTTACTACAAGGCGCACAGCGTGGGCGAGGCGGTCGCCCTGCGCCAGGCCGACCCCGAGGCGCGTCTCTTGGCCGGTGGCACCGATGTGATGATCCAGCTGCATCACCTCAACGCCGCCTATCGCCATATCGTCGATATTCACGACTTGCCCGAACTCAAAGGGGTGAGCGAGTTGCCGGACGGATCGATCCGTATCGGCTCCGGCACCACCTTTACCGAGATCATCGAAAACGAACTGGTGCAGCGCCGCCTGCCGATGCTGGCCGAGGCGGCCGCCACCATCGCCGGCCCGCAGATCCGCAACGTCGCCACCTATGGCGGCAACATCTGCAACGGCGCCACCAGTGCCGACTCGGCGGCGCCTACCGTCGCGCTTGAGGCTGAGTTGGAGATTGCCGGGCCAGACGGCACACGCCGCATCCCCATCGCCGGTTTTCACACCGGTCCCGGCAAGGTGGCGCTACAACCGGCGGAAATTCTGGTGGCATTCCACTTTGCGCCGGATTCTCACCCCCATGTGGGCTCCCACTACTTCAAATACGCCATGCGCGATGCCATGGATATCGCCACCATCGGCTGCGCCGCCTACTGTCAGATTGAGGATGGTCACTTCAAGCGTCTGCGGCTGGCCTATGGGGTAGCGGCCCCGACCCCGGTGCGTACCCCGCACGCAGAAGCTGCGGCCGAAGGGCAACCGCTGACTCGTGCCACACTGGCAGCGATTGCCGAGGCGGTGGTGGCCGATGTGGCGCCACGATCCTCCTGGCGGGCAGAGAAGGAGTTTCGCCTACACCTTATCAAAACCCTGGCGCAGCGGGTGGTCGCCTGCGCAGTCGAACGTGCCGGAGGGAAGATCCTATGATGCAACCGCAAAGCTGTCCCGCCGTGGAGATCCAGTGTGAGATCAACGGCAAGCCGTACTCCTATGCAGTGCCGCCCACCATGTCGCTGCTCCACTTCCTGCGCGGGCAGGGGCTTATCAGCGTGAAAGAGGGGTGCAGTGTCGGTGAGTGCGGCGCCTGTACCGTGCGGGTGGATGGCACCGCTATCGACAGCTGCCTCTATCTGGCGGTCTGGGCCGATGGCAAATCCATTCGTACCGTGGAGGGGGAACGCAAAGGCAACGAGCTTTCCGATGTGCAGCAGGCCTTTATCGACGAGGGGGCGGTGCAGTGCGGTTTTTGCACGCCTGGTCTCGTGATGGCGAGCGCAGCCCTGCTCGACAAGACCGAGCGCCGTCCGCTGACCGATGCGGAGATCCGCCGCGGCCTTTCAGGTAACCTCTGTCGCTGTACCGGGTATCAGAACGTGGTGCGGGCGGTGAAGAAGTGCTGCAAGGGTTGAGCCGCCGTTTGCCCCTGAGGTGACGAAAGCCGCGTAACAAGCGATAAACCAAAGGCCCGTCTCGCAAGAGGCGGGCCTTCACTCTTTGTCAGTAACCGAGGTGATTACCCTTTTTGCGGTTCGATCACCAATTTGCCATCCTTGACCGGAATGGTGGCGCCGGGGGCTTGCTTCATGCGGATCACCCCCTCCTGACCTGCGAGGCGATAGGTCACGTCATAACCAATGGTGTTGACTCTCGTATCCTGTACGGTTTTGCAGCGCTGCTCGGTGGTGGTGTAGGTATCGCCCGCCTGCATATTGCCCTGCACTTGATTACCGGCATAGCCACCCGCGACCGCCCCGGCTGCGGTGGCCACCTTCTTGCCGCTGCCGCCGCCAAACTGGTGGCCGACCACGCCACCCAGCGCCGCGCCAACTACTGTGCCGAGGATCTTGTGCTCATCCTGTACCGGCTTGCGGTGAGTCACGGTGACGTTGCGACACTCCTGGCGGGGAGTCTTGATGGTCTCGGTGATCGGCTTGCTGGCGATCACCTCGGCAAAGGTGGGTTGGGGTGTAAAGAGGGAGCCGCTGGCCGCCGCCGAGAGTGCCAGGGCCGAAGCGATGCCAATACCGATACCTGCCATCATGGATCTGTTCATTTTATGGTTCTCCTGCATACCCATACGGGCTGTTCCAATCTGGCGCCATCTTGTCATAACCGGTTGGCCGGACAAGGCGAGGGGGATGGGCCTGCGACAGGCGCTGGCAAGGTCAAAAAATAGCCACCATGAAAAAGTGTCTGACTTTGGCGACAACGGACTAAAAGTGACCAGTTTCCGGCGTATGGTGGACTCTGCCAGTGTGATAAGGAGCAATTCGAGTCGCAATTTGCAAGGCGGGCGGTGAGTAGAATGCCAGAGTGGCAAAGTGCTGACGGGGGCAGGTCAAGGGAGGTCTTGAACAAGGGCTCTGTTCGTTGAGATGGCCACGCAAGTGGTTGATAAATGGCTCCAGCCCCATCGGATGTTGGCCGATAAGAGATCAAGGCAAGCATTTTGCTTTGATTGGGTGAAGCAGAGGGTGAGCGGGTCGGCAGACAACGGCGTAAGACCTGATATGAAGATGTTCACCCGAGATCACCGGATCAACGAGGGGGAGATATGTCAATGTTACCCAGCTGGATCACCCCGGCCATCCAGGCCAACATCATCACGGTGCAGCAGGCCGAACGCCTGCTCTCATCCCTCTACCGACCCTTGGCCGAGCAGGGAGAGGAGCTTCCCGCGGATATCGCCGACATCAGCCTTAAACTCTACTGCTTCCGCCAGCAGGGGCGGGTGCGCCACTAACGATGATTGAGGTAAAGCCTTCGCCATTGGCGGGGGCTCGCTTGCCTGTCCTCGCCCCGAATACCTCTTCCGCTCTTCCTCTAAGACGTTTTGCTAATACCTGCCGCTGCAGGCTCGCTGTTAGGCTGTCATCCCCATAAGAGACCAGTGATGGGCAGGATGCCCATGTCGCTTCTTGGCCTCTGAATCATCCCGGAACAGCCCGTTTTGTGCCACTTGTGAGGAAGGAATCCGATGACAGTGCAGAACATCTATGAGCGCGACCTTGCCAAAACTGCCGCCAATTTTGAGGCCCTGACCCCCATCAGCTTTTTGGGGCGGGCGGAGCGGGTCTATCCCGACTATCCGGCGCTGATCCACGGCCCGCTGCGCCAGAGCTGGGGAGAAACAGCCCGCCGTTGCCGCCAGCTGGCTTCGGCCCTGAGGCTTAGCGGTATCGGGGAGGGGGACACCGTCTCCATCGTTGCGCCCAATATCCCGGCGATGTTTGAAGCGCACTTCGGGGTGCCTATGAGCGGCGCCGTGCTCAACACCATCAATACCCGGCTCGATGCCGAGTCGATGGCCTTTATCTTCCAGCATGCCCAGAGCAAGGTGGTGCTGGTGGACAGGGAGTTCGGCGCCGTGGTGCGCAAGGCGCTGGATCTGCTGGAGCGCCAACCGCTGGTCATCGCCATCGACGATCCCCTTTACCGGGAAGGGGCGCTTGTCAGTGAACTGACCTATGAGGCCTTTATTGCCACTGGTAACGGCGATGAACCCGGCTGGTTGCCAGAGGATGAGTGGCAGGCCATCTCCCTTAACTACACCTCCGGCACCACCGGCAACCCCAAGGGGGTGGTCTATCACCATCGCGGCGCCCACCTCAACGCCATCAACAACGTACTCTCCTGGGAGCTGCCCAAACATCCCGTCTACCTCTGGACCCTGCCGATGTTTCACTGCAACGGCTGGTGTTTCCCCTGGACGCTGGCGGCCACCGCCGGGGTGAGCGTCTGCCTGCGCCATGTGCAGGCGGCCGCTATTTATGAGGCGCTGCACGAGCACAAAGTGAGCCACTTCTGCGCGGCGCCCATCGTGCTCAATATGCTCAATAATGCCGATCCGGCGCTCAAGCGGGGGCTGGATCACCCCATCAAGGTGATGACCGCTGGCGCTGCGCCCCCCGCTACCGTGATCGCCGGTATGGAAGCGATGGGGATCGCTGTGACCCACGTCTATGGCCTCACCGAAACCTATGGTCCCTGCGTGTTGTGCGAGCCGCAAAGAAGCTGGCAAGGGCAGGATGCCACGGCGCTCTCCCGCCTCAAGGCACGGCAGGGGGTTGCGTCGCCCCTGCAGGGGGAGATGCGGGTTATCAATCCGGTCAGCGGCGAGCCGGTGGCCAAGGATGGCAAAACCATGGGGGAGATAGTGCTGCGCGGTAATGTGGTGATGAAAGGCTATCTGAAAAATCCGGCGGCCAGCGCCGAGGCGATGGCGGAGGGGTGGTTTCGCAGTGGGGATCTGGCGGTGTGGCACCCGGATGGTTATGTGGAGATCAAGGACAGATCCAAGGACATCATCATCTCCGGCGGGGAGAATATCTCCAGTCTGGAGGTGGAAGATGTGCTCTATCGCCATCCCGATGTGGACGAAGCGGCGGTGATCGCCATGCCCGATGAGAAGTGGGGGGAGGTGCCCTGCGCCTTCGTGAAACTGAAAGAGGGGCGAGAGACTACCCAGGCGGAGTTGATCGCCTTTTGCCGGGAGCAGATGGCCCACTTCAAGGCCCCCAAACGCATCATCTTCACCCCATTGCCCAAGACCTCGACCGGCAAGGTGCAAAAATTCGTGCTGCGCAAACAGCTGGGTTAGCAGTCTGTTCATAAGGAGCCAGCACAGACTTTCATAGAAGGGAGATTCGAGGGAGTTGGAGGGCTGCTGGCTCTCCCGTTGTGTGGCTAGGGAGCCTTGCACGCGACGCAGTTGCGGCCGCTCTGTTTGGCCTGATAGAGCATCTGATCGGCGCGGGCGTAGAGGCTCTCCATCAGCTCCCCCTCGCCATTTTCCACCAGCCCTGCGCTGATGGTGATGACCAGCTTATCCCCATCGGGCAGGGGGAGCGGGCTTTGCATCACCTGCAGGCGCAGCCGCTCGGCCAGGGATGCGGCGGCCAAGAGGGTGGTGTTGGGCAGCAAGATGGCAAACTCGTCACCGCCGATGCGGGCCAGCACATCTTCGCTGCGCAGCACAGATTGCATCACCCTGCCCAGATGCACCAGCGCGCTATCCCCAAGGGGATGGCCGAAGCGATCGTTGATGCACTTGAACTGATCCACATCCAGCACCATCAGCACCGAGGTGAGGTGGTGGCGCATGTCCAGACTGAGGTTCTTCTCGCACATCTCGAAAAAGAAACGGCGGTTGTAGAGACCGGTGAGGCCATCGCGCACCGACTGTTGGTGCAGCTGCTCCTTGAGCTGGTGCAGTTCGGTAATGTCGGAGGAGATACCGATCAGGGTGGGAGTGCCATCCCCCAGCAGAAAGGGCACCTTGACCGACCAGTAGTAGTGCTGATTGCCTTCGGGATCGGTCAGCATCTCTTCCCCGGCTTGCAGCTCGCCGGTTTCGAACACCCGGTTGTCCAGCCGCCACAGCTGGCAGGCGCTGGCAGCCGGGATCACCTCATCATCGCGTCGGTTGATGATCTGCTCGGCAGGAATGCCCAGCAGATCGGCGACCTTTTGGTTGACGTAGAGAAAGCGGTGCAGGCTGTCCTTCATATAGATATGGGCATCCACGTTGGCGAGGATGATTTCCAGCAGCTGATGCTGCTCCGCCATGCGGGCCTCAATCAGCTTGTGTTCCGTGATATCGGTGGAGATGCCGCACAGGCCGATCAGGTTGCCATCCTTGTCATGGATGGGCTTTTTAACGGTCCAGTAGCAGCGCTTTTCCCCGGTGGATTTGAGGTAGTTGATCTCCTCCTGGGCGATGGCGAGTTGCTGCTCCAGTACCAACCGGTCGTTGCGTTGAATGGTGTCGGAGAATTCGAGATCAAAAAAGGCCCGATCATCCTGCCCCTGCAACTCGGCGAGGGTGCAGCCAAAGAGATCCAGCACCGCCTGATTGGCATAGGTGTAACGGCCCGCCAGATCCTTGGTAAACATGTAGGCGTCCGTCTCGTTGAAGATGGCTTTGAGGTGATCCAGCTCATGCTGTAACTGGATAGAGAAGGGTTCATCCTTCATGAGGTTAACCATCCTTGGTCAATGGAGTCGTTGTATACCGCGCTAATATATGTACCAACGGTTTAAATTAAGCACTGAACAGGCCATATTTCGTGTTTATTTCCGCAAGTTCTGCGCCATGTCACACGATTGTCATCGTTGGTGTGGTCAAAGGAAATCAACTGAGTCCGTGGCTATGCAGATAACCGTCCCACCTATATCGGCCCGGCATCGTGGGCCAGCAGCAGAGCAATTGCCCGGCAGTTAAATACGCCACCCCGAGCGGCAGAAAGGGCAACAAACAGGTCTTTAATCAAACTATTTCCTCGATGCCCCTGATATCATCCTCAGCAACACGATATGGAGAGGTACGAGATGGCAGTGGCACCGTTTAATTGGGATGACGCAGTTCAGTGGGACGGGCCGGGGGCCATTGCGGGTAGCGAAGAGATCTTGAGTGCCGACCGGCTGGATCGCGCCCGCTATGCCGAATTTCTGACCAACTACCTCGCCGCCGAAGGCAAGCAACGCAACTATGTGCTCAACCTCAATGCCGAATGGGGGGCAGGGAAAACCTGGTTTATCAAGCGCTGGTATATGGAGCTGAAAGCGCACTATCCCACCGTCTATATCGATGCCTGGCAGCAGGACTTTTCCGATGATCCTTTATTGACGGTGATTTCGTCGATTATTGATCAATTGAGAGATGCAACAGGAAATAAGGTTGCAATACCTGATGGCATCAAGTCCAAACTATTGGGTTTGCTCAAGGTGGGCGGAAAATTGGTGCTCAAGTCAGCCATTAAAAAAGCTGGATGGGAAGATAGTGATTTTTCTGTGGAAGGCGAAGATGCAGATAAGCTGGTTGATACGCTTTGTAGCAATCACAAAGAGCGTTATGAATCTATCCAGTATCTTAAACAAGAAATTAGGCAATGGGTGGAAGGTGCTGTTGCTTTAGGTAACGGAGAGTTAGATTATCCTGCTTTTATTTTGATTGATGAGCTGGATCGCTGTCGCCCCTCCTATGCGGTAGAAATGCTGGAGACCATAAAACATATTTTTGATATTCCCGGCGTGGTGTTTGTACTTGCAACCGATACCGAGCAGTTACAGCATGCTATCAAGGTCATTTATGGCGATGGTTTTGATGCAGAAAGTTATCTTGGCCGATTTTTTCATAGACGATTTACGTTAGGCTGTATCTCTCGGCGAGAGTTTATTAAGCAGGCAGTTGTAGATAAAAAATTGCATTTTGAGCATGTCACTGTATGGCCTGAGATCACTAATAGCCAAGTGTTGGTAAATGTATTAACTGCTGTTTGTGATCATTTTTCATTGAGCTTAAGAAAAACAGCGCAAGTGTTGGATCGAACGATCGCGTCCATCGTAAATTACCAAGGTTGCACATTAAATCTGATTTTTCTTGTTTACCTGTTCTCTCTATGCGAGAAAAATAATGAAGATTATCGCGCTGTAGCGGATGGCAAAATGCCTAAGACAGATAACCATCCTACTTTGAAAGGTTTTAAT